>NZ_JAIWOF010000235.1 GCF_020217025.1 Flavobacterium sp.
AAGGATGCTCTCAATTTTTTTATTTTCTTTGAAAAATAAGGAAATTTGATTTTGTATTTTTTTTTGAATACTGATGATTTTTCTTGCCGAAATGTCTCTTAGCAGGCCAATCATTTTTATGGGAATACCCTGGCTATCTCTTATTATAATTGCGGTTTCTTCTACGTATGCATATGAATTGTCACTTTTTCTGAATCTAAATTCTTTATTCCATTGATTGGCGTTTGTGTCTCTTAAAAAGACTTCCCATTCTTCTTTTAGGCGTTCGTTGTCTGAAGGGTGCATTAGTTGTGCCCAATTTTCTAATCGAAAGGTTTTATCATTTGGTTGATAACCGAAGATTCTGGTAAAACTTTCCCCCCAATTGAAAATATCGTCTTGAATATCCCAATCATAAATTACATCTTTTGTGATTTTATTGAGTAGTTCTATCTTTTCGTTTGTTTCCACAAATTCTGTGATGTCTTGAAAGACCCCTACTAATTTGATGGGATTGTTGTCTTTGTCTTTGATTACTTTACCAGAAGAGATGATGTGTTTGATTTTGTTGTTGGCGGTAATGAATCTTTTTTTTATTCGGTACTCGATTCCTTGATTAATGGCTAGCGTCATTTTTTCGAGTGCCATTTCTCTGTCATCAGGATGAATCACATCTAATCCTTTGTTCGTGTTTAGTTTTTCATCGGAAGGTTCCATTTCTAAAATTCTATAAACGCCTTTTGACCAATATAGTTCATTGGAAACCAAGTTTAATTGCCAGCTACCTGTTTTAGCTACCGATTCTGTTTGGTCTATTATTTCTGTTTCGTAGATTTTTTTTTCTAGCATAATAAGTTTGTAGATAAAAGCAATAAATAAGGTTCTTATTATGGTTAATGGGTTATGTAAATATACGAAATAAAATAATACAAAAACGAATTGTTTTCTAAATGTGGTTTGATTTTTTGGGTTTGTAAGTGCTTGTTTTTTAGGTGTTTTAAAGATGTTCTTGTCTTTTTAACAGTTATTAATAAAATCTTAACAGTTATTACTTAAGCTTAGGGTGTGCGAGTAGGTTGTTGCAAATTTGTTCTAGTTCAAATGATGATTATTCCCTAAAATAAAGAATTATGAACACAAAATTTTACATAAAATGGTTTGAAGTTGTAAAAGGCTTCCTTTTCTTTTTCTTCGTATTTTTTTCACCTGCAAGTTACTCACAATGTACTAATGGGTCGGTACGACCAGCTGATGATTTTAATTACAGTATTGTTTCTCCAAGATGTTTTAATGGTACTGAAGGCGAGATTCGATTGACTAATATTCACAGTACTTTAGGTCAAAATGATTTTACGAATCAAAATTATCAAATTCGAATTTTAAGTGGTCCTGGAGGAGCTAGAAATTTCAATCTTTCTCAAAGTACTAGTTCTTATACTGTGACTGGTTTGTTGTCTGGGACATATGTAGTGGATGTGATGGACGCTTGTGGTGGTAATAGTGCTGATAAAACTATTGTTATTGCAAATGGTTTAAATAATGCAGTTTCGGTAGCTACTTATGTAAGTATGGTAGATAAATTTACCTCTGCAAATTCTGATACTTGTGGGGATTCGTACAAATTTAGATTCAAAACAATTTCCAATACGGGAACTGGTAATGTTAATTATACACTAACAAATAATTTAGGGAATACAATTGAGTTTGTAACTGTATTTCCTCAAACAGAACCGTACATCCAAGCAAATAAAAGTGTAGATGTAATTATTCCAGTTTCTTTTTTTAATGGAAGTGCTTTAACTTATTCAGGATTTAATAATTGTGGTTCTGTACCTGGAGGTGTTGTTAATATGCCTGTAAATCAGAATATCATTTTTGATGCTCCAAGAATTTCTGTTTTTATCGATCCTAATAATTCATGTGCCTATGGATATGATGTTAAGTTCTTTAGAGATAATGTTGTGAATCCTGTTCAAGTTTCTGTCGAAGAAACTAGTAATCCAGGGAATGTTCCTCTTAATATTTTTGGCAACCCTATTGCTTCGCAAAGTGTTGATTTATCGCATGTTAATAGTACGCCTACAGGAGGAGCATTAGCTATAGCTTTAGGATTAAAATATGGTATTGAATATCGTGTAACATTAGTTGATGCTTGTGGTTTTTCTGTTCAGAAGTTAATTAGAGAAGATATTGTTCCATTAAATCCGACTATGGATTCTAGTTTTAGCCCTTCATTTATTGATCAGGGTTTATATTTTGATGATGTTTCTTTAATTCGATTGAATGAGCTTCCTGTTTCTAGTTTTGTTGTTGGTCCTGTTACTTTAACTGTAAATTCTGGCCCTACAAATTATACGACACAAGTTGGTAATGGTCCTAGTCTTACTTCTAGTCCAATTGTATATCCTTATTCAATGACATTTAACAATCCATTTGCTGCAAGTTCATTATCTTATTCTGGTTCTAGATCATTTCCTCCAGGAACTTATAATTTTACTTTAACTGATGCATGTGGTAAAACCAAAACCTTTGAATATACAACAGCTCATACTAGAAATTCTGAGATTACTCATGATGTTGTTAGCTGTGGTTTTATAACTGACATGGTTCCTGTAGTTTTGACTTTGCCAGTTGGATTAGTATTTACTTATGGTGCTCTTTATAATCAGTCTGGAGCTGTCATTTTTTCTGGACCTATAGGTTCTGGTAGTCCGTTTAATTATAACAGTTCAAATCGAACTATTACTTTTTCTGTACCTAATAATCAGCAATATTATTTTCGCTATGGTGGTGTTCAAAATGGTCATGCAGTAGAACCAAGCCAATTAGGAGGTATTAATGGATTGCCTAGGTTACAAGGTGGTTTTTTGTATGAGTATGCTTTTACAGTTGCAGTAGCTCCATTCACTTTTGAATCTATTATAGCTTGTGAAACTACAGTAAACATGGTGGCAACAGGAGGAAGAGCTCCTTACACTTATGCTTTGTATGATGCGAGTGGTACGCAACAAATTTATAATTATCAAAGTTCAACAGTTTTTAGCGGATTGCAAGCAGGAGCTACTTATTTGGCCAAAACTAAGGATGCTTGTGGTCGCGAGTTTACACAGTCTTTTTATGTGTATAATGCGCCAAATCCAACGGTTTCGATTGTTAGTAATGTGGGGTGTAATGGGGCTTTAGCGTCTGTTTTATTGTCTAATTTACCAGCGCAGTGGACCATAAGTGAGATTGCAACTGGAGTTCAGTATCATGGAACTACTTCTGCTTTTTTAATAGAAAATTTAAGTATAGGCAATTATCAATTTGTTTGTACTGATTTGACTACCCAATGTAGTAGTCAACAACATATTCCAGTAACTGTTTTAGCACCTTCTTGCCCAGTGGCTAGTGATGATGTTTTGACTTATGTTCCTAATTCAACGGTTACCATAAACGCTTATCAAAATGATACCGTTGGTGCTGTTGTTAATCCTACAAGAATTCGATTTTTAGAACCAGCGAATGCTCAAAATAAAGCGTATTGTTTAGAAAATAATTTAATTGGTTTTGATATGCCTAATGAAGGTAGATGGAGTATTGATATTGTGTCTGGATTGATTGAGTTTGCGCCTTTGGCTACTTTTTTTGGAACTCCAACTAGTGTTACTTATTTTATACGTGATTACAATGAAAATATCAGTAATGAAGCTACTATAAGTTTTGATTTATTACCTGTAACTCAATCTGATTTAGCTCGTTATGTAGTAGGGCAAACAGTGGTTATAGATTTGCTTCAAAATGATACGCTTGGTGATGTTGTTAATCCTGCAACACTTGAATTTGTTGCGTCAACAACTTCTAATGTTACTCTTCCAAGTGGAAATTCTATTTTAATGCAAGTCTTAGGAGAAGGTGTTTGGAGTTTAGATACCGTTAACGGAACCGCAACTTTTACACCAGATGCTTCATTTGTAGGTACTCCTTCAGTTCGATCTTATCGCGTTCAAGATTTTCAAGGTAATTGGTCTAATGTTTCTGATATTCAATTGGATTCTAGATGTTTGACTGATGTTGTTTGCCCTGTTTTTATAGATGAGATTGTTCCGTGTTACACTGCTATTCCTTCCGAAACAGAATTAACCATCGCTGCTTTTGAACAGTTGGGAATTCATCCAGGTGAAATTGTAGGGGAGGAATGTTCTACCGTTGTTATTAGTGCTGTTAATACGGGCGCTACCACTTGTGGAGGAACAGTAGTGCGTACCTATACGATTACTTTTTATGCTTCTGAAAATCGCAATAGTTCAGCAATTTTAAATCAATTTACTTGTAGTCAAACATTTTTAATTCAAGATGATCAAGCTCCCGTAATTGTGACTCAAATTCCGAGCACTCTCAACTTATCTGTTCAAGATGTGTTACCCGTTTACACTATTGAAGCAACTGATAATTGTTCAACAGGTGTTACGATATCTTATAATCAAGAAGTAATCACAGGTACTTGTAGTTCTAATTCTGAAATTATCCGTTATTGGTTAGCTACTGATTCTTGTGGTAATGTGAGTGAATTGACTCAACATGTGTTTGTTCAAGATACTACCGTTCCTACTTTCACTACTTCAATAGATGCCTTAATTTATTCCGATTGTGAACTAATGGCTTCTGTGCCTGAAGTAGTAGCAACCGATGATTCTAATAACGTTTCTATCACGTATGAAGAAACTCAAGTGGCAGGTGATTGTTCAAGTCAATCAAAGGTTTTTAGAAAATGGACGGCTACTGATGCTTGTGGCAATGTATCCATTTTAGAACAAGAAGTGGTTTTAAGTTGTGGTATTAAAATTTATAATGCTTTGACTCCTAACGGAGATGGTAAAAATGATGTTTTTTATTTAGAAGGCATCGAGTGTTATCCGAATAATAAGGTTGAAATTTTCAATCGTTATGGTGCAAAAGTATTTGAAACTTCTAGTTATGACAATGTAACTAGAGTTTTTAAAGGAGCTTCAGATAGTTCTTTAAACGTGTCGAGTGGCATGTTGCCTCAAGGAACTTATTTTTATGTGATTTCATACGACAATATTGTTGATAATTTAAAAAACGTACAAAAAACAGGATACTTATATATAGCATCCAATTAAGGCATTCATTTTATGGATATTTTGGGGAAGCTTATTACTCTGAAAGGAGTTGGAACAACTCCTTTCTAGTAGTAAGTATTAACTTCACCCTTATATCGTAAAATTCTCATCATTAAATCCCCCGAAATACAAAATGAGAAAGTTAATTCAATTGTTAGTAGTAACCCCTGTGTTGCTACTACTCACTGCGCAGCGTGTTTTTGCGCAACAAGATCCCCAGTTTACTAATTACATGTACAACACTACTGTTATCAATCCAGCTTATGCGGGTACTCGTGATGCTTTGAGTGTGTTAGCTCTTTACCGCTCTCAATGGGTTGGCCTTGAAGGTGCCCCAAAGACCGCTTCTGCTTCGATTCATTCTCCTGTGAAAAACTCTAATTTGGGTTGGGGTTTGTCTGTTATTAACGACGAGATTGGTCCGTCGATTGAGCAAAATCTATCTGCTGATTTTACTTATCGTATTGAATTTGAGAATTTGTCTCAATTATCGTTTGGATTTAAAGCTACTGCTAACTTGTTGAATGTTGATTACACTAAGTTGAGCATTTATGATCCTAGTGATCCGTTGTTACAAAATAATGTGGACAACCGATTTTCGCCAAATTTTGGTGCTGGGTTTTATTGGTATTCTGATCGCTATTATTTAGGCTTGTCTGTTCCGAATTTCTTAGAAACTAAGCACTATGATGATAATACACAATCTTCCACTGCTACAAAAAGTATGCATTACTATTTTATGGGAGGTTATGTTTTTGATTTGAGCGATTCGGTACAATTTAAGCCTGCGTTTTTGTCTAAGTTTGTTTCGGGTTCTCCTTTACAATTTGATATTACGGCTAATTTCTTATTCTTTAATAAGTTAACGGCAGGTTCTGCTTATCGTATTAATGGTGCGGTTAGTTTTTTAGCTGGTTTTCAGGTTTCTGATTCCATTTTTGTTGGGTATTCGTATGATACTGAAGCGGCTAAGTTGGCTAATTACAATTCTGGTTCACACGAATTCTTTTTACGCTTTGAGGTTTTTAAATCTGAAGCCAAGGTGTTTTCTCCAAGATTTTTCTAAAACCATGTGTTATGAAAAGCCTCTCTACTTTACTTGTTTTGTTGCTTTTTTTTCTTGGATTTTCTCAAGAAAAGAAAATTAAAGAAGCAAATGCTGCCTATGCGAAATTAGGTTATATGAATGCTGTTTCTATTTATATTGAAGTAGATAAAAACGGTTATGGTTCGCCTGATATTTATAAAAAAAATAGCGGATTCTTATTATTTTAATGCTAATTATCCGGAAGCTAATATTTGGTATGAAAAATTAATAAAATCAACCGAGGATGTAGATTATGAATATTATTATCGTTATTCTCAAACGTTGAAAACGGTTCCTGATCTTGAAAAATCTAATTATTATTATGCCTTGTTTTCAAGATTGAAAAAAGCGGATTCTAGAGCGCAACAGTTTGAGGTACAATCTAATTATTTGTCCCAAATTACAACCGATAGTGAGCATTACACGGTTTCCCTTTTGGAAATTAATTCTTCATTTAGTGATTATGGTGTTTTTGAATCGAAAGATGGGATTCTTTTTACGAGTACTAGAGCTGATGAAAATGCAAAAATTGATACTTGGACTCAGCAGCCGTTCTCGGGATTGTTTAGTAGTAAATTAGACCCATCGCATTCCTTTAAAAATCCAGAAGCGTTTCTTAAAAATACGATTTTTAACAGTAATGAATCCACTGCTATTTTAACAAAAGATGGTTTAACACTTTATTTTACTCGAAATAATTTTAAAAAAAATAAACAAAAGAAAAATAACAAGGATGAGGTTTCTCTTAAAATTTACAGCGCTCGTTTTAAAAACGGTCAATGGACTGATGTTGTAGAATTGTCTTTTAATAGCGATAATTATAATTGTGCACATCCAACTTTGAGTCCAGACGAGAAGACGCTTTATTTTTCTTCCAATATGCCTGGTACATTAGGGCAGTCTGATTTGTATCGAGTAGCAATTTTAGCTGATGGAAAATTTGGTGCTCCAGAAAATTTGGGCGCCACTATTAATACAGAAGGACGAGAAACATTTCCTTTTTTGTCGGCAACAGGTGAATTGTATTTTGCTTCCGACGGACATTTGGGTTTAGGAGGTTTGGATGTTTTTGTTTCTAAAAAAAATGAGGATGCTAGTTTTTCCAAACCTATAAATTTAGGAAATCCAATTAATACTGCTTATGATGATTTTGCGTATGTTTTAAATTCTGAAACTCGAGTGGGTTATTTTTCTTCCAATCGACCTGGAGGAAAAGGTAGCGATGATCTTTATACCTTTTTAGAAAACAAGTCTGTTTATGACCAAGCAGCTGTTTTTTCAGGTACACTACAAGATGCTTTGTTTGGAACTCCAATTGCTAATGCTGTGGTTTCTTTATTTGATGATTCTAAGAAAAGGGTTGATAAAACTACTACCAATGCTAATGGGGAATTTGTTTTCAATAATAATTACACCACATTAGGTTGGTATCTTACATATGAACATGACTCTTATGAAACGAAAGAAGATTATTTAAAAACTACACTTTTCAGTCCATTAAAAGGACCAATATCTTTGTTGCCGAAAGCGGTACAGTTAAAACAAGGAGTAGATTTGGCTAAATTCTTTTCCATTCAAAATATTTATTTTGATTTGGATCAGTGGGAAATAACTCCTAAAGCTGAGAAACAAATTGCCCTTTTACTTTATGTTTTACAGCAAAATCCAGAATTAAAATTAGAAATTAAATCGCATACTGATAGTAGAGCTTCAGCAGATTATAATTTAGAATTGTCTAATAAAAGGGCTTTGGTAACCCTAAATTGGTTGGTCTCCAAGGGAATTTCTATTGATCGAATTAGCAGTAGAGGTTTGGGTGAAAAAGAGCCTATCAATCACTGTGTTGATGGTGTTTCCTGCACAGAAGAGGAGCATCAAATGAATAGAAGGAGTGAGTTTATTGTTGGAACTCATTAAAAAAATGTTTATTTTTATAACATGAAAAAGATGGATTCCTATAAAGAAGAACAGTTACGGCTAAAGGCTCTGGAAGAATACAAAGTACTGGATAGTTTACCAGAGAAGATGTATGATGATATTACGATGATTGCTTCCCACATTTGTGAAATGCCAATTGTTTTGTTGAGTTTGGTGGATGATAAGCGTCAATTTTTTAAGTCTAAAGTTGGTGTAGATGTTAACGAAACACCTGTTGAGTTTGCGGTTTGCTATCATGCAATTTTGTCGCAACAAGAATTGTTTGAAGTGCCTGATTTACGAGAAGATGATCGCTTTAAAGATAATCCACTTGTGACGGAAGGTCCAAAAATGGTGTCCTATTTTGGGGTTCCTTTGAAGAATTCTGAAGGGATAGCGTTTGGAACTTTATGCGTGATTAGTCAGGATAAACCTAAAATTTTATCGGATCGTCAAAAGGTCATTTTAAAGAAATTAGCTAAGCAGGTCATCCATTTATTAGAACTTCGCAAGCAGAATTTTGAATTGAAGCGTTATCAAGAAGAGATTGCCTATTATTCTTCTCAAATGGAAGAATTTGCCCATACTGCTGCGCATGATTTGCGTGCTCCGTTACGAGCAGTTAAGTCTTTTTTGCAACTTATTGAAATGAGGCGAGAAGGTCAATTGGATGAAAAAGAGCAAAAATATTTTCAATTCATTAATACCAATGTAGATACCATGAATCAATTGATTGTTGATTTGTTGGATTATGCGAAATCGGATAGTAAGATTGATGAAAAAGAGACTATCGAGTTGAATGCTTTTATGGAGCAAATTTTTAATAATTTGGTGGAACATCATCATTCCTCCGATTCTAATTTGGTGCTTAAAATAATGCCTACTATTTACTATTCCAAATTGGCTTTGCACATGATTTTTTACAATTTGATCGATAATGCATTGAAGTATAGAAGTCAAAATCGTACTTTAGAAGTAAAAATTAATTACAAATCGGATTTGTTTCATTACTACTTTGAGGTTGAAGATAATGGTATTGGTATAGCAACGGAATATTATGATACAATTTTTAAACCTTTTAAAAGATTGCATACCAAATCAGAATATGCAGGTAGTGGATTGGGGTTAGCAACCGTTAAGAAAATCATACAAAAGTTGGGTGGCACCATTACTGTAAAATCGGTATTGGGAAAAGGAACCACCTTTTTAATTACAATTCCGAAAGAATGAGTAAAATACTATAAAAAAAATAATTACCTTTAAAGCGTTTTAATATCTAAATTCATTCTATGCGATTACTAAAATCCATCGTTATCGATAGTAATTCTGAAGTGGTAGCACAACTTTCAAAATTTGCTGACGAAAATTCGGTTATACTCGATATTTGCGGTTTTGCAACTAGTTTGTCCGAAGCTATGACTTTGATTAATACGTACAAGCCTGAGTTGATTTTTTTAGATCCAACAGTTACTAATTTAGCTGAATTTTATTTGATAAAACAATTGGATTTTAATATTCCGAAGTTCATTTTTGTGTCTACTGATTTAAATAAGGCTTATGATGCTTTTCGATTTGGTGCTGCTGATTTTCAGTTGAAACCACTTGATTTTAATGAGCTTATAGTTTCTATATATAAAGTAATTAAGTTGATTGAGATGGAATTGAGTTTTCAAAATCAGAAGGTCAATCAGATTAAGAGTTATGGTAGTGAAACCAGTGATAATGGTTTTATCGCGATATCGTCTTCTGATAAGATTGAGTTAATTAAGGTAGAAGATATTATGTATTGCAAGGCCGAAGGGAAGTATACTGAGTTTGTTTTGTCCAATAAGCAAAAAATTCTCTCTAGTAAAAATCTTGGAGAGTATAATTCCTTACTTTTGAACAATTATTT
>NZ_JAIWOF010000117.1 GCF_020217025.1 Flavobacterium sp.
TTTTAGAATTCATCATTCTTATGTTGTTAATATAAAAAAAATAGTTAAAATTGTAAAAAAAGACGGGTTTTATTGTGAGTTTGATTTTGGAATTTCGTTACCTGTTGCAAAAAGAAGACAAGAAGAGTTTGTGAAATTTATTAAAATATAAATTGATGAAAGCAAAAGTAAAAAAAGTAATGATTGTAGATGACAATGAGTTTGATTGTTACTTCACATCAAAAATCATCACTAATTTTGATGAAACAGCGGATATTATGGAATTTAATTCTTCCGTAACGGCCATTCAATATTTAGAAGAATTTCAAAATGTTCCGGCTAAATTACCTGATTTCATTTTTTTGGATATCTATATGCCTCTTTTAGATGGTTTTGCTTTTATTGAAAAGTTTAATACGCTTTCTGATACTTTGAAGCAGCATACTAAGATATGTATATTATCTACTACAGTTGATGATTTGTATATTCACAGGGCAAAAATTGACGAATCGGTTTTGTTTTCTAGTAAGCCTATTACAAAGGAATTCATTGCAAGTATTTTTTAATTTCGTTTCCGTTTGAAACGTTTTCTTGGATTGTTTCAACATAATTGTATATTTACTTTTTATTTAAAAGTAAATGAATCTATTACATTTAATACATACCGATTATAAAAAGTATAAAAAATACGGTGGAAATTTTTTTACTATTGTATTTTTCACGCAGGGTTTTTGGGCTGTCTTTCAATATAGAATAGCGCACTCTGTTTATCGCCTTCCAATTCCCATTTTAAAGCAACTCCTTCAATTTTTTTGTTTGATTTGGCAAAAAGTAATTGAAATGACTACAGGTATATCTATTCCTGCCTCTGCTCAGATAGGACATTCGTTCTATATTGGACATTTTGGAGGTATTATTTTAAATGCTAAAACAAGTATTGGGAATAATTGTAATCTTTCGCAAGGAGTCACTATTGGAGTGTCAGGCCAGGGAGAAAATAGAGGAGTTCCAAAAATCGGAAATAATGTGTATGTTGGGACTAATGTAGTAATTGCAGGAAATATTATGATAGCAGATAATGTGTTAATTGGAGCTTGTTCTCTTGTTAACACAAATGTTGCTGCAAATAATGTAATGCTTGGAGTGCCGGCTGTAAAGATTTCAGAAAAAAGTTCGGAGGGTTATGTATAGACTGGGAGATTGGGAGACTGGGAGACTGGGAGATTGGGAGATTGGGAGATTGGGAGACTGGGAGACTGGGAGACTGGGAGATTGGGAGACTAGGTGATTGGGTGATTGGGAGACTGGACGGATCTTACTAATTTTGAATGCTGATTGACGAATGTTGAATTTTGAGATTTTTACACCGAGATGCATTGAGATTTTTTGAAGTGGATTGTGTTGGATAGAGCTACACAGAGTCTGAAGTTTCGGACGTTTCACTTGCGGGAGTTTCGAGTTACAGGTTTGATGTCTTTGGAATAAGAATTGATACTGACTTAACGGATTTTGATTTAAGTTAGTGTCCGCTAAAGAGGATAGTTACGGGTTTTTTCTGCGACTGAAAACTAATTTTTAGAGATTTAGTTATCGGGTTTTTGAATATTGAATGGGGAATAAAATGTTGAATATTGAAATTTTCACACAGAGATACATCAAGATTTTTTTGAAATTGATCGTGTTAATAGAATTCTAAAGGGGTGTTATACTTAATTAGAGTTTGAAGTTGATTTTTGAAATTGTAACTTGCACCCAAAATTAAGATATCTTGAAACTTTTAGTTATATCCTCAGCACCTATTGTTGAATTGAATGGCAAATTACATTTGTATGCTCCCTATGAAAAGGAAATGCAATTGTGGGCAAAATATGCTGATGCAATACAATTTTGTTGCCCTATTTGGAGAGAAGATAAAAAACTTTTAATCGCTCCGATTTCTTTCAAAGTTGATACGATTGTAGCACTTCAAGAATTTGATATCACTTCATTTTCAAATAAACTGAAAGCAATTCCTCTTGCTTTTTTAGCTTTAGTAAAAATTTTCAAAGCCATGAAACAAGCCGATCATATTCATTTGCGTTGTCCAGGGAATATTGCCTTATTAGCATGTTTGGTTCAAATTTTATTTCCTAATAAACAAAAAACGGCTAAATATGCAGGAAACTGGGATCCTAAAAGTCAACAACCTTGGAGCTATCGCCTTCAAAAATGGATTTTATCTAATCCTTTTTTAACTCGCAATATGCAGGTTTTGGTCTATGGGGAATGGGAGGGAAGTAGTACGAATATTAAATCATTTTTTACCGCTACTTATAGTGAAGAGGAGATTGGGAGATTGGGTGACTGGGAGATTGGGAGACTGGGAGATGGGGAGACGAGGAGATTGGGAGACTGGGAGATTGGGAGATTGGGAGATGAGGAGACGAGGAGATGGGGTGATGGGGTGACTGGGAGAAGAGGAGATGGGGTTAAGTTTTTATTTGTGGGGACACTTTCGCCTGGAAAGCAGCCTTTATATGCTATTCAATTAGTGGAAGAGTTTCATAAAAAAGGGAAAAAAGTGGCTCTTGAACTTTATGGGGAAGGTGTTTTACGAAAAGAATTAGAACTTTATATAGCCCAAAATAATTTAGAAAGTATTGTTACTTTAAAAGGAAATCAAACTAAAGAAACGGTTTTAAAAGGGTATCAAAACAGTCATTTTTTAATTTTACCATCCAAAAGTGAAGGTTGGCCAAAAGTAGTAGCGGAAGCTATGTTTTGGGGTTGTGTTCCAATTGCTTCACCTGTTTCTTGTGTTCCCTTTATGATGGGTAATGGAAGTAGAGGTATTGTTTTGAAAGAACAACTACACAACGATATAAGTCAAATAATGAACGTTTTAAATAATCAAGAAGTTTATAAAAAAATGGCTTTAGATGGACAAACTTGGTCTAGACAATTCACAACCGATAAGTTTGAAATAGAAATTAAGAAGTTGTTGAGAAATTGATTTTGAGACAGGGAGATGGGGAGATTTTGAGATGAGGAGATTGGGAGATTGGGAGACTGGGAGACTGGGAGACTGGGAGATGGGGTGTTTGATATTGATTTTTGTTCTTGTGTTTGATTTTCTTCGTTTGATTTTTTCTATTTTTACAACTTAATCTTAATAAGTAAAACCATTTGGCTTCTCCAAAAGAAATACGTGTTATTCAACTAATTGATAGTTTAGAACCTGGTGGCGCTGAACGAATGGCAGTTACCATTGCAAATGGACTTTTAGAGAAAGTGGGATTTTCTGGTTTAGTAACTACCCGATTGGAAGGCGGTTTGAAAACCACAATGAATGAAAAAGTCGAATATGCTTTTCTGAATAAAAAAAAAGTAATCGACATTAAGGCAATTATTCGGTTAAGAGATTACATCAAAGCTAATAAAGTAAATACGGTTCATGCTCACGGCAGTTCTTATTTTTTTGCTGCTTTATTAAAGATGACGATGCCTTCTCTTCAAATTTTTTGGCATGATCATTTTGGTAATCGTGTACATGCTAAAAATAATTATTTTTTATTACGTATTCTTTCTGTTTTTTTTAGTGGTGTTTTTACTGTGAACGAGGCATTAAAAAATTGGGCATTAAAAAAGTTAAGAGTCAAATATGTAGTGTTTCTATCCAATTTTACTTCGGCATCTGCAGACGAGATACCCGTAACCATTTTAAAAGGAACTCCCGATAAAAGAATCGTGTTTTTAGCTAATTTACATCATCCTAAGAATCATATCTTAGCATTGCAATCTTTTTTAGCTAGTCAAATTGCAAATGAAGGTTGGACTTTACATTTGATTGGGAAAGATAAGCAAGATGATTATTCGAATGAACTTAAAGGTTTTATATCACGTAATAACTTGAATGAATCCGTTTTTATTTATGGTTCTTGTACTGATGTGAAATCTATTTTGAAGCAAGTTAAGGTGGGGATTTTGGTTTCAAGTTATGAAGGATTTCCCGTAACTTTACTGGAATATGGAATGGCCGAATTGACTGTAATTAGTACGGATGTGGGCTATTGTAGTACAATTATTCAGAATGAAGTAACAGGTTATTTGATAGCTTCAGATAATGAAGCACAACTTCAAAGTGCTTTTATTAAAGTAGCAAATGAATCCCATAAAAATGCTACTCTAGCTAAAAATTTGAATACTTTTGTTAAGATTAATTATTCACCTGAAAAAGTGATTCAAAAAATAATAGCAGCCTATCAAAAGAAATATGAATAGCGAAACCTCACAATATTTAAAATTTGTAATCATCCATTTATTAATTGGATTGGCTGTTTTTTTAGTTCCGCCCATTTCAAAGGTGTATGCTGTAACTATTATTTTGGTTGGTTTTCGTTATGTAATTCTAAGAAAGAATGCTAATAATGAAGCCTTGTATGTGGCAGCCTACATAGTTGGAGCAGAGGTTTTTTTACGGATGACACAGGGGAATTTTTTTGAACAATTTGCTAAATATGGAGTAATAGGAGTTCTGATAATCGGGATGATGTATAGGGGTTTTTCTAAGAATGCTACTTTGTATTGGATTTTTGGTTTGCTTTTAATTCCTGGGGTTGTCTTGTCTTTTTTTACATTGAATTTTGAAACGGATATTCGAAAAGCGATAACCTTTAATATTATTGGTCCCATTACCTTAATGATTAGTGCTATCTATTGTTATCAAAGGAGAATATCTTTTGATCAAATAAAGCGAATAATTGATATGCTGGCTTATCCATTAATAGCAACAGTAGTTTATATGTATTTATATACACCTAGTGTTAAGGATGTGGTGACAAATACAGAATCAAACTTTGAGACTTCAGGTGGTTTTGGTCCTAACCAAGTTTCTACGATTTTAGGGTTGGGAATCTTTTTATTTTTTGTAAAGATTGTTTTGATTTCTAAAACTGCATGGATTCGAAATATTAATATTTTATTTTTTGTAATCATTACTTTTAGAGGTATTGTAACGTTCTCTAGAGGAGGAGTTATTGCTGGATTAGTTATGATTATAATTGTAGTCGTTTTACTTTTATTCTATACAAAGTCATATGTAAAGTCTAAGATAATAATGTTAGTAGTATTTGGACTTTTTGCTTTGAGTGGTATTTGGGCTTATAGTTCCATACAAACTAGTGGTCTTATTGATAAACGTTATGCTAATCAAGATGCAAGAGGAAGAGAGAAGGCAAGTAAACTAACTGGAAGAGAGCGATTAATCGAATCAGAATTTAATATGTTTTTAGATAATCCTATTTTTGGTATTGGTGTTGGAAAAAATAAAGAGTATAGGCTTGAAACAACAGGTATTGATGCAGCTTCACATAATGAGATTACAAGAATGTTAGCTGAACATGGAATGTTCGGATTATTTGGATTGATTATTCTATTAATCACTCCCATGGTGTTGTATTTGAATAATAAACAAAACATTTTTGTTTTTTCTTTTGTTGTTTTTTGGCTCCTTACTATCAACCACGCCGCCATGCGATTAGCGGCACCAGCTTTTGTATACGCCTTGTCACTTTTAAAAGTTCAATTTGTAGATGAAACTACTGTATCTAGGGAATCAGTTAAGTAAGCATGGTTTTAATAAAACCACAATAGAAACTTTAGGACTTCAGCTAGAGCAGGAAGGTTATACAATTTATTATGCTTCTGATAAAAAGTCCTTTTTATTTCGATTGTTGGATATGATATGGGCTGTATTTATCTATCGCAAGCAGGTGTCTTACATTTTGATTGATACCTATAGTACAAAAGCGTTCTGGTATGCTTTTTTTTGTAGTCAATTGGCACGTATTTTCAATATTAAATATATTCCTATTTTGCATGGTGGCGCTTTACCAAATCGGTTAAAAAAGAATCCCAAGTTATGCCAAATATTGTTTGCCAATGCACACAAAAATATTGCCCCATCAGGTTACTTAAAAAAAGCTTTTGAGAAAGCAGCTTTTACAAATGTAATCTACATTCCGAATTCTATTGAAATTGAAAAATATCCCTTTAAAAAAAGAACTGAATTAACTCCAAAATTACTTTGGGTTCGTGCATTTGCTTCTATTTATAATCCTGAAATGGCGGTTAAAGTTTTACAACAACTTCAAAAAAAATCTCCTTCTGCTACTTTAACTATGGTAGGGCCTGATAAAGATGGAAGTTTACAAACCACTAAGGATTTTGCCAAGTCTATTGGTGTTACAGTAAATTTTACGGGGCAATTGCCTAAAGAAGATTGGTGGCAGTTGGCTACAACTCATGATATTTTTATCAATACCACTCATTTTGATAATACGCCTGTTAGTGTTATGGAAGCTATGGCTTTAGGATTGCCAGTGGTGAGTACGAATGTAGGCGGAATTCCTTATTTATTACGTGATAAAGAAAATGCGTTATTGGTTAATGATAATGATGTTGTAGCGATGACGAATGCTATTTGTAGTTTGCTAGAAGATCGAGAACAATGCAAAACCTTAGCATTAAATGCTCGTAACTTTATAGAACAGATGGACTGGGATGTAGTGAAGGAAGGTTGGAAGCTGGTTTTGAGGTGATTTTGAGACGAGGGGAGAGGTTTCTGATGTTTTTTATGAACTTTTTGATATTATCTTTTTAAGTTAAAAAACTTATATAACTTTTACGTTGGTTTTTAGTTTCAGGTTTTTTGAACACTGACTGGAGTAATCTTTAAAATTTTATATTACTATTTTAATAAATTTGCAATCATGATTTCATGGTTTCTTTTAAATTCGTTACTTTGCGTTAGAATTATAAACGAATGAGTGCCTTCCAAAAAATACATTTTGAAATTTCAGAACGCAAAATCTTATTGCGTGTCATGGATGTGTTTTTTACTTTAATGACTTTAGCATTAATTGGACATTATACAAAATTTGATTATTTCAAAATATCCCAAACCAATTTTTACTGGACAATCGTTTTAGCTCTTTATTTGGTTTTCTTCGGAACAATTTTCGAAATGTACAATTTACAAACCGCAAGTAACCGATTTCAAATATCTAAAAGTATTATTTTAACAACTTCTGTAACTGTTTTACTTTATTTGTTAACTCCTTTTTACACTCCTGTTTTGCCTTCTAATCGTTTCCAAATTATTCTGTTTTTCTTTTCTATTTTAATTTCATTGTCCATTTGGCGTTATACTTACATTATTTTTTTGGCTTCCAATCGATTTATGAAAAAAGTACTTTTTGTGGGAAGTAGTAAAGATATAGATGGTTTGGTAAATGAATTGGCTAAATTTAATCCGCATTATAAAGTTATGGGTTATGTTGCTGTAGATGAACAACCTAATAATACAAATGTAGCACGTATTTTAGCGGAAAATCTAGATACGTTTGTGTCCCAAAATTATATTTCTGAAATTGTGGTAGCCAACGTTAAAAATAAATTGACTTCCGTTAATTTGTATAATAAATTACTGCGATTGCTCGAAAAAGGGATTGTAATTCGAAAATACAATCAAGTTTATGAAAACAGTACCTATCGATTACCTATTCATTTTGAAGATCGCGAGTTATATAAGTTTTTTCCGTTTAGTAGAAGCAATCAAAATAAATTATATGTGTATTACACTCGTTTTTTTGATATCGTTTTTTCACTAGTTGGATTAATTGGTTTTTTTATGTTGGCCCCCTTTTTATGGATAGTCAACCTTTTTGTAAACAAGGGAAGTTTCTTTTATACTCAAGAGCGCGTAGGAAAAAATGGTGTTCCTTTTACAATTTACAAAATGAGAACCATGGTGCAAAATGCCGAACAAAACGGGGCTGTTTTTGCAACAACTAATGATAGTCGAATTACTCCTTTTGGTAAATTTCTAAGAAAGACAAGATTAGATGAATTACCCCAATTTATCAATGTGTTGAAAGGCGACATGGCCATCATCGGTCCACGACCAGAACGACCTGTATTTGTTGATCAAATTGCG
Source organism: Flavobacterium sp. (assembly GCF_020217025.1). Lineage (GTDB taxonomy): Bacteria > Bacteroidota > Bacteroidia > Flavobacteriales > Flavobacteriaceae > Flavobacterium. The sequence goes on from NZ_JAIWOF010000117.1 coordinate 7,955, forward strand.
GCTTCAATTCCTTTGTACCAAACTCGCCACGTTATTAAACCTGGACTTACAGGTTGGGCACAAGTGAATTATCCTTACGGTTCTAATTTAGAAGACAGTTTAATGAAGCTTCGTTATGATTTGTATTATATCAAACATCGTAGCTTGTTTTTAGATATCAATATTGTTGTGAAAACAATGAGTACGGTATTGTTTTTTAGAGGGCAGTAGAGAGGGGACTGGGAGATTGGGAGACGAGGAGATTGGGAGACGAGGAGATTGGGAGACGAGGAGACGAGGAGATGGGGTGAAGATTTTTTCTTCCTGATTTTGTTAGTGTTTCGCAATTGCGAATCTGTTTTATTAGCGTGCTAGATTTGATTTCTTAATCTGCAATACAATTTTTCCTATCCAATAAAAATGTAAGGCTATAAAAGGCCAAACGATTTCCAGATGAATTTTAGTGGTCATGTAGGCTAGATAAACCAATAACATTGCTAAAATAATTTGCCCAAACAACACTATTCTTTCTTTAATTCCTTTTTTAAGGTACCAAGCGAATACTAATAAAAGCGGATTAAATAGTAAAATATTATAATTCCATAAGATTTCTTCGTGCAATGAGTATAATCCTACCAAAGAGAAGAAAAGTCCTAATATTCCCGCAAATATAAAGTAGCTAATTTTTATCCATTTTTTGTTTAAAAATACTAAGATTAAAAGTGCTGTAAGTAAAGAATAAATTGAGTTTAACCAGTTAAATGGAGTTTCGGCTTTGGTTACTTGCAAAATTTTTGAATTACTCTTTTCAATTTTATTTCCATTTATTTTTGCAGTTGAAATAGCGTCTTTGAATTCGTAAGGTAAAAATAAGCGAGTTGCCTGTTCATCTACTTTTGTTCCAAAAATCAATTGAATTCCTAATTTCATATAAAAATCACTCATATAAGGATACAGAATTTCTCTATAGGATTGGTTGGAAGTATCTGATTTGATAGCTTCTTTTCCTATAATCCCATTGATTTTATCTACTACCATAGTCGTACAATTTCTGTCGATGAATTTATAGGTATAAAATCGGTCCTCACTATAAACCGATTGATTTAATTGTTGAAACAGGGTGTTAATTTGAGATGGTTTAAGGTTTAATTCTTGTTCAATGATTTCTCTATTTTCCGCTTGGTAAATGTAATAGAAATCGATAAAACTACCGTTGGTTACAAAATATTGTAAATCGCCTTTTATGAATCTGCCAATAAAATTAGGTGTGCTAAAATCAAATGCACCATAATTGTAAACTACATCAATTCCGTAAATACTGTCTTGAATACGAATGCCCGTATGCCCATACATAGCATACGATTCTGGACCTAAACCACAAGTTAAAATGCTAACTTTTGCTTTTTTGGAAAGTGAAATGTTTTGGGAAAACCCACAAAAAGAAATTAAAATAAGTAAAGCGAAAAGTAGTTTTTTTGTCATTTTATATAAAGTCTTTCTTCTTGTTTCTTTTCTCTAGCTTCTAAAATTATCTAAACAATTCCCAATCCACTTTTAAGGAAAAAATGTTGGAATATAAAGCAGCACTTTGATCTCCTAAATCGGTTAAAGCATAATCCACTTGAATGCCTTTGTATTTGAATCCCAATCCAATATTTGGTTGAAAACTCAATTTCTTTGAATTATCAATTTGAGTTATTTGCTGAAAATTTCCAACGCCTGCTCTTAAATAAACCAAATCAATATAGCCAAATTCTAGACCTAATGCTGGGTCAATACTTACCGCATTAGTAGAAATGATATCATTTGTTCGTGCAAATTGCATGTTTAAATTGGTGGCTGCTAACAAGCTGTAGTCATAACGTATAATCCATTTTTTTGACATTCCTAATTGTGCTTTTGGCAATGTGATTTCGCTAGTTTCTGGTAATTCTTGATTTTCACCTGGAATGGCATCGGCAATTTCTTGGTATTTATCTTTGTCTATGGTCCAAGTATTATAAGTGGTAGTAATGTCTCGAATCATTAAACCAAATTTCCAATCCTCGTCATCACTGATGTATTGAA
>NZ_JAIWOF010000118.1 GCF_020217025.1 Flavobacterium sp.
TTCCTAAATCCAATCCAAATCCCCACGAATTAGCAAAATCTCCAATTACTCTTCGTATTACTTTTGCATTTACTCCGTAATTTAAGCCTTCAATAGGTAAACTTCTGGCATAAGATAGGGTTAAACCATAATCAGCAGTGGAGAAAAGAGAAATTCTATTGTAATCAATATTTCCTTCGCTATCGATTAATTGGGTAGTATTTAAGATATCATCAACTCCAAAACGAATTAAAGAAATTCCAATTGCACTTCTGTCGTCGATTGGCATCGCAAAACCAGCATAGTCATATTGAGCAATATTCGCAAAATAATTGGCATGCATCAAAGCGAATTGTTTGTCTTCTAATTTTAATAATCCTGCAGGATTCCAATAGCCTGAATTTACATCGCCAGTATGCGACACAACTGCATTAGACATTCCCAAAGCAGCAGCGTCAACTCCAATATTCATGAATTCATTGGAATATTTTCTAACAGTTTGCCCATAGGTAGTCCCACTAAAACAAATTATAAGTAGTAAAATGGTCTTTTTCAATGCCAATTTTTTTACAAAGATGAAATAAATTTCTCAAATAGTAAACTCTAAAAGTATTAACTTATTGTATTACATTTGCTGTAAATTAATGATGGCTTGTTTTTAGGACTTTTTTAGTTGTAATTTTGCCATTCGTTTTAGTTGTAATATCAACATTAAATTTAATCAAGAGTTTTAAAGTCACGTTATATGAATATCAAAAAACACATTCCCAATCTGATCACTTTGCTAAACTTAGCAGCAGGATTATTAGCTATCATTGCTATTTTTAAAGGCTATTATGATGAAGCGTTTATTTTTGTTTGTTTGGGTATTTTCTTTGATTTTTGGGACGGATTTTTAGCTAGAAAATTCAATGTAGCTGGACCTTTAGGTGTGCAGTTGGATTCTTTAGCCGATATGGTGACTTGTGGTGTAGTGCCAGGATTGATGATGTTTGTCTTGTTTCAAAATATTCAGGAAGATTCCACTTCGGTTTATTATTTAACGGAAGAGTATTTTTATATGGGATTTGTGCCTTATTTAGGCTTTTTAATTACGTTGGCTTCTTGCTATCGTTTGGCAAATTTTAACATCGATACCCGTCAAACCGATTCTTTTATTGGTTTGCCAACACCTGCTAATGCATTAGTAATTATGAGTATTCCCATGATTCAATATGCTAATGACTTTGAAGGATTGACAGCCATTTTATACAATCCTTTTGTGTTGTTGTTTATTACGATTTTGAGTTCGTATATTTTAAACGCTGAAATTCCGTTATTTTCTTTGAAAATAAAAGAGTTTACTTGGGCGAAGTATAAAAAGCAAATCTTGTTTTTAATTGGTTCTTTGTTGTCTTTTTTTATTTTAGGATTTGTTGCTATTCCATTGATTATTATCAGTTATGTGCTGATTTCTGTAATTAGTAATAAAATGGCGGCTAAGGCGTAATGGCTTCTAAAAATTACAGACGAAAACCTACTACAAAACGAAAATCCAACGCTACAAGTAAATGGATTTTCTACTTCATTTCTTTTGTTCTGTTTTTATTTGTTGCGATTGGAGTTTATACCTTTCGCGATGGTTTCTTGTATTATTTAGGTTTTAAAACCGATAAAAATGTAGCTACACTTTCTAAAGAAGAACGAAAATTAGCCGACATCCGAATTTACGAAGTGTTACACAAACACGATGACAAAGTCATTGGTTTTGATGTTTCGGAATACCAAAGCGAAATTGATTGGGAACAAACCTATCACCTTGACGAATCGTTTGAGTTGTCGTTTGTTTTTATTCGCGCTACCGCTGGAAAAAATAAAATAGATTCCAAATTTAAAGAAAATTGGAAAGCTTCAAAAGAACGCCAACTCATTCGTGGTGCTTATCATTATTATCGTCCTAATGAAAATTCGATTGAACAAGCCGAAAATTTTATCAAAATTGTAAAGTTGCAAAAAGGCGATTTGCCTCCTGTTTTGGATATTGAAAAATTACCCAAATCACAATCGATTGATAGCCTAAAAGTAGGATTACGTCGTTGGCTGAAAAAAGTAGAAAAGCATTATAAAGTCAAGCCAATCATTTATTCAGGCGAGAGTTATTACACCGATTTTTTGAAAGAAGAATTTTCAGAATATCCGCTTTGGATTGCCAACTATAATTTTTGGCGTAATCATTTAGAAGACGATTGGTCGTTTTGGCAATTCACCGAAAAAGCTCAAATTGCAGGTATAGAAGGTATGGTGGATATCAATATTTTTAATGGCGATAAAAATAAGTTGTTATTAAAGTGTATTCGATGATTAAATTATAAAAAAATCCCTCAATCTATTTGAGGGATTTTTTTATTCTTCTTTATTTAAATTCAATTCTCCTTTGCCGTGAATGATGGTGGTTTTAGGCGCTTCAAAGTCGATTTTGGTTCTTCTTAATTCGAAATTTTGTCCTAAATAAACACGTCTTACAACTTCGTCGGCAGCTAGCTCTTCTGGTTTTCCAGCTTTTAGAATACCTCCTTCAAACATTAAGTAGGTTTTGTCGGTAATCGCTAAGGTTTCTTGAACGTTGTGGTCGGTAATTAAAATTCCGATGTTTTTGTTTTTTAATTGGGCTACAATTCTTTGAATATCCTCAACTGCTACAGGGTCAACTCCTGCAAAAGGTTCGTCTAACAGAATGAATTTTGGATCAGTTGCTAAAGCACGAGCAATTTCTGTACGACGACGTTCTCCTCCTGAAAGTAAATCTCCACGATTGGTACGAATGTGTTCTAATGCGAATTCTGCAATTAATTCTTCCATTTTAGCTTCTTGTTCGGCTTTTGAAAGTGTGGTTAATTGCAGTACACTCAATATATTATCTTCAATACTCAATTTTCTAAACACAGAAGCTTCTTGTGCCAAATAGCCAATTCCGTTTTGTGCTCGTTTGTACATAGGAAAATTGGTAATGTCCATATCATCTAAATAGATATGGCCGCTATTTGGTTTTACTAAACCTACAATCATGTAGAACGAAGTGGTTTTTCCGGCACCATTTGGACCTAATAAACCTACGATTTCTCCTTGGTTTACTTCAACGGAAATCCCTTTTACTACACTTCTTTTTTTGTAGGTTTTGACTAAATTTTCTGCTCTTAATTTCATTCTAAGGTTTACTTGTTTAGAAGTTGAATTGTTTAATCGATTTACAAATAAACGAATAAACAATTTAACAATTTATCTTTTAACAATTATTTAGTTTGCTCTTCTAGGGCTTCCCAAAACTCATACGCTCTTCTTAAATGAGGAATTACGATGGTTCCGCCTACTAAAGTGGCAATTCCCATGCTTTCCATCATTTCTTCTTTAGTAACGCCGTTTTTATAAGCGGTTTCTAAATGATATTTGATACAATCATCGCAACGTAAAACCGCTGAAGCTACTAAACCTAATAGTTCTTTAGTTTTTACATCTAAAGCACCTTCCATGTAGGCATTCGTGTCTACATTAAAAATTCTTTTGATGACTTTGTTGTTGTCGGCTAATAATTTTTCGTTCATTTTTGAACGATAATCGTTGAATTCTTTTACTAAATCTGCCATTTTTTTATGCTTTTAATTTTTCTTTTTCTTGACTTTTTACTACCAAAATACTAATTAAAATACTTGCTTCGTATAATATCATAATTGGAATTGTAACGATAATTTGGCTCAAAACATCGGGTGGTGTAATGACAGCCGCTACTACCAATACGACAACTAAAGTGTATTTTCTGTATTTTCTTAAAAATTCGGGAGTGACTAATCCAATCTTGGTTAAGAAGAAAATGATGATAGGTAATTCAAATAACAATCCACTTGCAATAGCGGATGTTTTCATCAAACTCATGTAGGAATCAATATCAATCGAATTGCTAATTTCTGGACTCACAATATAACTCGCAAAGAATTGAACGGATAATGGTGCAATTAAATAGTACCCAAATAAAACTCCGATAAAAAATAATATCGAAGAAATAATGATAAACGATGCCGCGTATTTCTTCTCTTTTTCATATAAAGCCGGACTAATAAATTTCCAAATTTCCCATAAAATGAAAGGGAAGGCGAAAATAAATCCTACCGTAATGGATGTCCACATGTGCATTGAAAATTGTCCGCCCATTTCTCTGTTTTGAATAGGAAGATTGATTTCGGTTATACACATCGTATCGCCCATATCAAATTGTTTTCCTAAATCGCAAAAGAATTGGTATGTAACAAAGTCTGGATTTTTAGGGCCGAAAATGATTTCATTAAATATAAAATCACTGAAAAAGAAAGCTACAATTCCACAAATTAGAATGGCAGCTGAACTTCTTACTAATAACCAACGTAATTCTTCGAGATGATCTAAAAACGACATCTCTTTTATGTTTTTATTTGCCATTATACGATTCCTTCTTTTAAAATATCGTGTAAGTGAAGTATTCCTTTGTATTCATTGTTGTCAATTACAACTAATTGCGTAATCGAGTTGTTTTCTAAAATGTTTAACGCTTCCGAAACTAAAATGCTAGAATTGATGTTTTTTGGATTTTTCGTCATGATGTCTTGCGCGGTTAAATCGGTAAAAGTATCACGATTGTTCAACATACGGCGAATATCGCCATCGGTTACAATGCCAATTACTTGATTGTTTTCAATAACTGCTGTTACACCCAAACGTTTTTCGGAAATCTCCATAATCACTTTTTTGATAGAAGCATCTGGAGTTACCATTGGTTTGTGAGTAGTATCCAACATATCTTTTACACGCAATAATAATTTTTTTCCAAGTGCACCACCTGGATGATATACGGCAAAATCTTCACTTTTAAAGTTGCGCATTTCCATCAAACAAACTGCTAAAGCATCACCTAATACTAATTGAGCAGTAGTACTGTTGGTTGGTGCTAGATTGTTTGGACACGCTTCGCTTTCTACATAAGCATGTAAAATGTAGTGTGATTCTTTTCCTAGGAACGAATTTTTATCAGCCGTCATCCCAATCAAGGTATTGCCAAAACGTTTTAATAACGGCGCCAATACTTTAATTTCTGGACTATTACCGCTTTTTGAAATACAAATTATAATATCCTCTGGTTGCACCATTCCTAAATCACCATGAACCGCTTCGGCTGCATGTAAAAACATAGAAGGCGTTCCCGTTGAATTTAAAGTAGCTACAATCTTTTGAGCGATTAAAGCGCTTTTGCCAATTCCAGTTATAACTAGTCTTCCTTTGGTGTTGTAGATTGCGGTAACACTTTTTGCAAAGTCCTCGTCAAGATAATTCACTAGATCTGCGATGCTTTTACTTTCCGAAAGTAAAGTTCGTTTTGCGGTAGCTAAAATCGTATCAGTTGTGCTCAAAATAGAAATATTAAAAAATTTGTGTGTATAAAAGAAAATCGTATCTTTATGTTTGCAAATTTAGGTAAAATCATATTAATAGAGAATGAATCCACACGAAATTGATTTACATAAAGAATTAAAGAAATATTTTGGTTTTAACCAATTCAAAGGGCTTCAGGAACAAGTAGTTAAAAGTATCATCACAGGAAATAATACCTTTGTGATTATGCCTACTGGTGGTGGAAAGTCGCTTTGTTATCAGTTACCAGCCTTGGTATTGGAAGGAACTGCAATTGTGGTTTCTCCGCTGATTGCCCTAATGAAAAACCAAGTAGATGCGATTCGAAGTTTAAGTTCAGAACAAGGAATTGCCCATGTTTTGAATTCTTCATTGAATAAAACTGAGATTGCCAAAGTAAAAAAAGACATTACTTCGGGCATAACAAAATTGTTATACGTAGCCCCTGAATCGTTAACAAAGGAAGAATATATTGAATTTTTAAACAGTGTTAAAATATCATTTGTAGCTATTGACGAAGCACACTGTATTTCAGAATGGGGACACGATTTTCGTCCTGAATATCGTAACTTAAGAAATATCGTTCGCCTTTTAGGCGATGTGCCTATGATTGGTTTAACCGCAACTGCTACTCCAAAAGTACAAGAAGATATCTTGAAAAACTTGGATATGCCTGATGCGAATACTTTCAAAGCTTCGTTTAATCGTCCAAACTTATATTACGAAGTACGTACTAAAACTAAAAATGTAGAATCGGATATTATTCGATTCATCAAACAACACAAAGGAAAATCAGGTGTTATTTACTGTTTGAGTCGTAAAAAAGTGGAAGAAATTGCACAAGTTTTACAAGTCAATGGTATTAGTGCTGTTCCCTATCATGCAGGTTTAGATGCTAAAACGAGAGCAAAACATCAAGACATGTTCTTAATGGAAGATGTAGAAGTTGTAGTTGCAACTATTGCTTTTGGTATGGGAATCGACAAGCCAGATGTTCGTTTTGTAATTCACCATGATATTCCAAAATCATTAGAAAGTTATTATCAAGAAACAGGTCGTGCTGGTCGTGATGGTGGTGAAGGACATTGTTTGGCTTACTATTCGTATAAAGATATTGAAAAGTTAGAAAAATTCCTTTCAGGAAAACCGGTTGCTGAACAAGAAATTGGTTTTGCGTTGTTGCAAGAAGTCGTTGCTTATGCCGAAACTTCTATGTCGCGTCGTAAATTTTTATTACACTATTTTGGTGAAGAATTTGATGATGTTAACGGAGAAGGTGCCGATATGGATGATAACGTTCGTAATCCAAAGAAAAAAGTCGAAGCACAAGAGCAAGTCGTTACGTTGTTAAAAGTAGTTCGCGATACTAAGCAGTTGTTCAAGTCGAAAGAAGTCGTTTTAGCGCTTGTAGGTAAAGTAAATGCAATTATTAAAGCACAAAAAATAGATGCGCAACCTTATTTTGGTAGTGGTTCTGGTTTTGATGAAAAATATTGGATGGCGTTAATTCGTCAAGTTTTAGTGGATGGTTTATTAACGAAAGATATTGAAACATATGGTGTGTTGAAGATGTCAGAAAAAGGAGAAGCATTTATTAAAAAGCCAGTTTCTTTTATGATGTCGGAAGATCATGAATATAATGAAGAAGAAGATGAGGCAATAGTAACTGCAGCAAAATCTACAGGAACTGCCGATGAAGCTTTAATGACTATGTTACGCGATTTACGTAAAAAAGAAGCTAAAAAACTAGGTGTTCCACCGTTTGTAATTTTCCAAGATCCTTCTTTGGAAGACATGGCGTTAAAATATCCAATTTCTATTGATGAACTAAGCAATGTTCATGGAGTAGGAGAAGGAAAAGCTAAAAAATATGGAAAACCATTCGTTGATTTAATCAATCGATATGTAGAAGATAACGATATTATTCGTCCAGATGATTTGGTAGTAAAATCTACCGGAGCTAATTCTGGATTGAAGTTGTATATCATTCAAAACGTGGATCGAAAACTAGGCTTAGACGATATTGCGAAAGCCAAAGGCTTGGATATGGATGGTTTGTTGAAAGAAATGGAACAGATTGTATATTCAGGAACGAAATTGAATATTCGCTATTGGATTGATGAGATTTTAGACGAAGATCAACAAGAAGAAATTCACGATTATTTCATGGATTCGGAATCCGATAATATCAAAGACGCTTTAAAAGAATTTGATGGCGATTACGATATCGAAGAACTCCGTTTAATGCGAATTAAGTTTATTAGCGAAGTAGCGAATTAATTCTCAATTTTTGAAATAAGGAACACCGATTGAAATAATTTGAGAAATTCTAAAAATAAAAAATCCAAATTCTATTTAAAGAATTTGGATTTTCTTTTTACATCGAATACTCCTTAAACATATAAATCCAGATAATTCGCGATAGTTTAATATTGACTAAGGTTAGACTTAAAATCACAACTCCAATAATCGGAATAATTCGCAAATCGAATGTTTCTTCAAAAAATGGCATGCAGATAAAGTAAGTCATTAATGCTTCTGCAACGCCCAATCCGTAACTAACAAACATCGCTCCAAAGAAAAAACCGGGTTCTTTTTCAAATTTTGTTCCGCAATTGGAACAATTTTCATGCATTTTCGGGAAACTAAAACTAAAATGTAATAATCCTTTTTCGAAAATCTTTCCTTTGTTGCAATTGGGACATTTGTTTCCCAACATGTTTATAACGGTTTTTAACATTGCTTTTTATTTTTAGCAAATTTAAGCGATTATAATTTAAAAGAGGTTTTGTATTTTCCCATATTATAGCACAAAAAAGACATTTTTGACATGAAGAAAAACGAAGTTTACGAAATTAAGAAGTTTAAACGCAATTTCTTTCATCACAATTTATATGTCAATACGTTTCAAAATCATTTAAAAGAGCATCGTTTTATTGAGTCTTTACACCGACATGATTTTTATGTTTTGGTTCTGTTTACTCAAGGAACGGGTTTGCATAAAATAGATTTTGATGAATTTGCAATTGCAAAAGGAAGTTTTTTCTTGATGCAACCGGGGCAAATTCACCTTTGGGAACTTTCTTCAGATATTGAGGGTTACATTGTTTTCTTTTCTAAAGAGATTTATAATTTACATTTCAGAGACAAGAAAATTGAAGAATATTTGTTTTTTCAATCGTCTAAAAACAATCCCGAATTGCAATTGAAAGATAAGGAATTGAAGCAAATTCAGCCTTATTTTGATTTAATGGTAATTGAAAATGAACAAGACAAATTGCATAAAAAAGACAAAATGCTCAACTTGTTAGATTGTATTCTGATTGAAATTTTAAGAATTTATAATGTCGATTCTAATCATTTAACTTCCGCTTATAATCATAAATTGAAAGAATTTGAATTGTTATTAGAGCAGTTTTATAAAACCGAAAAGTCGCCTTCGTTTTATGCAGATAAAATGGCAATAACCTTAAAACACCTCAATAGAATTTCAAAAAACATACTGAATATTACCATTACCGAATTAATTACCAGAAGAGTAATTTTAGAAAGCAAGCGTATTATGGTAGACCAAAACAAAACAATTGCTCAAATTGCCGATGAATTAGGCTATTCCAATTATTCTTATTTTTCAAAATTGTTTAAAAAAAGTGTTGGAATAACTCCAACAGAATTTGTCAATCAACTTAAAAATTAATTTTGATAGATTTCACCACGATGTGGTTTTAAGATATCTCTAAAGGTAATCATGTCTTTTTCATCTACCACAATGAAAGCAATCGCGTGCATTTCGTTGATGATTTCAAAACCTGTTTTTTCTAAAGTGATTTTCTCTTTTTCTAAATATTCGTTTAGATGAATATCATGATGTTCCGCTGTTTTGGCTGCGGCTTCTCCTCTAAAATCCCAAATTAGTTTTATTTTTCGCATTTTGTAAGTTTCAAAGAAGCAAAGTTACAAAGTCAAGGTTCAAATTACTATTTTTGCAGCATAATTAACAAGAATACATTATGCCACGCGAATTTCAATTTCAAGTTTCACCCGAAGTAGCCGCAAACGAAAGTTTGTTAGCCCAACATGTAGCCAAGTTATTTCAGGTTAGCCCAAAAGAAATTCAAAAAGTGGATGTTTTAAAACGTTCGATAGATGCGCGTCAGAAAGCCATTAAAATGAATATTAAGGCGAATGTTTTTTTGGTTGGAGAAGATTATGTTGCTTCAAAAATTGAATTACCTGATTATCCCAATGTTACCAACAAACAAGAAGTAATTGTAGTAGGAGCAGGTCCAGCTGGATTATTCGCTGCTTTGCAATTAATCGAATTAGGCTTAAAACCAATCGTTTTAGAACGTGGAAAAGATGTTCGTGGTCGTCGTCGCGATTTAAAAGCGATTAATCGTGATGGTATCGTAAACGAAGATTCCAATTATTGTTTTGGAGAAGGTGGAGCCGGAACGTATTCCGATGGAAAATTATACACACGCTCAAAAAAGCGCGGTGATGTTGATCGTATTTTAGAGCTTTTTGTAGGATTTGGTGCAACACCGGATATTATGGTGGACGCTCATCCGCATATTGGTACTAATAAGTTACCTCAAATTATTCAAGA
>NZ_JAIWOF010000119.1 GCF_020217025.1 Flavobacterium sp.
TATTCGTGAGAAAATCATTGCCTGTGGCGGACAAGTATTGTTTGAAACTCGTGTGACTGATTTTGTTATCAAAAATAACGAAATGCAAGGCGTTGTCATTCAAAATGGTGATGTTATTTCGGCTAACAAAGTTATTTTGGCAACTGGACATTCCGCTCGTGATATTTTTGAATTATTACATAAAAAAGGCGTTCATATCGAAGCGAAACCTTTTGCGTTAGGTGTTCGTGCAGAACATCCACAAGAATTAATAGATCAAATTCAATATTCCTGCGATTTTAGAGGCGATTATTTACCGCCAGCACCTTATTCGATTGTGAAACAAGTGAATGGTCGTGGGATGTATTCGTTTTGTATGTGTCCTGGTGGTGTCATTGCGCCTTGTGCTACGGCTCCAGGTGAAGTCGTTACCAATGGTTGGTCACCTTCAAAGCGTGATCAAGCTACAGCAAATTCTGGAATTGTGGTGGAATTAAAGTTGGAAGATTTCAAACCTTATGAAAAGTTTGGACCTTTAGCGGGAATGGAATTTCAAAAAGCTATCGAACAAAAAGCATGGCATTTGGCGGGAGAAACTCAAAAAGTTCCTGCGCAACGAATGGTTGATTTTACTCAAAATAAAGTTTCAAAAGACATTCCAAAAACATCCTATGTTCCTGGAACTACTTCGGTAGAATTAGGTCAAGTTTTTCCTGGATTTTTAACTCAAATCATGCGCGAAGGTTTTGTGCAATTTGGAAAATCAATGCGAGGTTACATGACAAATGAAGCCATTTTACACGCGCCAGAAAGTAGAACTTCATCTCCAGTTAGAATTCCAAGAGATAATTTCTCATTGGAACATGTTCAAATCAAAGGTTTGTATCCTTGTGGAGAGGGAGCTGGTTATGCTGGTGGCATTATTTCGGCAGCAATTGATGGTGAAAAATGTGCTTTGAAAATTGCAGAGAGTTTAGGGCAATAATATTTTACAAAATACGAATTATTTATTATTTTTAGTAATTGTTTATAAAAATGACCAATTCAATAATTTAAAGTAAAATACGAATGAAAAAAATTGACTTATCTAGTTGGAAAAGAAAAGAACACTTTGAATTTTTTTCTAAGATGGATAGTCCAATTTTTGGAATAGTTACTGAAGTTGATTGCGATGAATGTTATAAAAATTCTAAAGAAAAGGGTATATCATTCTTTGCAAGTTATCTGCATAAATCAATGATTGCTGTTAATTCTGTTGAGGAACTAAAATATAGAATTATTGATAATGAAATAATAGTATTTGACAAAATTCATGCAGGAATAACAATTGCAAGAGAAGATGAAACTTTCGGTTTTGGGTTTGTCAATTTTTCTCAAGATTTTGAAACATTTAATGCGGAATTAAATAATGAAATTTTGGAAGTTAAAAATTGTTCAGGATTAAGGCTTAACAACGATGATATCAAAAAAGATTTAATTCGTCATTCAACTATTCCTTGGAATTCATTTAGTGGATTATTGCATCCAACTAACATTGATCGAAAAGAGTCTGTTCCTAAAATAACTTTTGGAAAATTTGCAGTTCGAGATGGAAAAAGAATGTTGCCGATTTCTATAGAAGCGCATCATGGATTAGTTGATGGTCTTCACATAGCAAAATATTTAAACGAATTTCAAAATCAACTTAATGCAAAACAATAGCTTTTCAAGCGATTCATTTTCAAAAGAGTGCGTTGAAAATTTTGGAGAGTTTAGGGAAATAAAAAAATCACAGCTCTCACTGTGATTTTATTTTTGGGATAAAAAGGGGAATTATATTTTTTTAACGTTTACAGCATTCATGCCTTTAGCGCCTTTTTCTAAATCGTACGTTACCAAGTTACCTTCTTTAACATCGTCGATTAAACCACTGATGTGTACGAAGTATTTTTCTCCTGTTTCAACTGCTTTAATGAAACCAAAACCTTTAGAATCGTTGAAAAAATCGATTGTTCCTCTGCGTTCTGTTGGTGTTTCTTCTTCCTCGGTTCTTCTAGAGATACCAATTTCAATGCTTTCAACATCTACTACAATTCTTTTTGATGGATCTGGAGGAGTGCTTGTTAAGTGCCCGTTTTCGTCTACATAGACATATAAATCCTCTCCAGATAATTTTGGATTGGCTTTACGAGCTTCTTTTTTTTCTTGTTTTTCTTTACGCTTTTTTGCTCGAAGTTTTTCTTGTTCTTTTTTGTTAAAGGTTTCCTGTGGTCTAGCCATTAAATTTTAAATAATTTAAATTAGTATTTGTTTTAAAAGTAAAAGGATAAAAACACACAAGCGAATAAACAAAAATTTATAAAGTACTTTTATTCAAAGTATTGCGAGAAGAAATTGATATCATTACTAATGTGACAAAGGTAGTGAAAAAAACGTTCACTTCACGAAAACATATCATTTTTAAGTTTGAGTGCTTTTTGGAATTCACTTATTCAACACACGTTAAACTTATCACAAACTCAAAAACTAGCTTTCAATCCTTTCTTTTTTCGTATTTTTGACAAGCATTATAAAACCTTATGATAGAAGAACAAGTAATATTAGTCAACGAACAAGATGAGCCGATTGGACTCATGAATAAAATGGAAGCTCACGAAAAAGCCGTTTTGCACAGAGCTTTTTCCGTGTTTATTTTGAATGATAAAAACGAAGTGATGTTGCAACAACGCGCGCATCACAAATACCATTCACCGCTTTTGTGGACGAATACTTGTTGCAGTCATCAACGTGCAGGCGAAACCAATATCGAAGCTGGAAAACGTCGCTTGTTTGAAGAAATGGGTTTTCAAGCTGAATTGAAAGAATTGTTTCATTTTATTTATAAAGCACCATTCGATAACGGTTTAACCGAACACGAATTGGATCATGTAATGATTGGACACTATAATGAAGCGCCGATAATTAATCCAGATGAAGTAGAAAGTTGGAAGTGGATGACTATTGAAGCTATCAAAGAAGATATGGTTGTTAATCCAGATTCTTATACCGTTTGGTTTAAAATCATATTTGACGAGTTTTATCATTATCTGGAAGATCATAAATTGTAAATTTCATTTAGGGAACACAGATTGAATAAATAAGAGAAATTTTTAAAATCGTATTCCTTAAAATTTAAATATAAAACGACATTCTGAATTCAAATTTCTAAATTCTAAATTGCTATGAGAGTAACTGTTTCAAGAAAAGCCCATTTTAATGCTGCGCATCGTTTGTATCGCAAGGATTGGTCTATGGAAAAAAATCAGGAAGTGTTTGGAAAATGTAACAATCCGAACTTTCATGGACATAATTATGAATTGATTGTTTCGGTAACAGGTGAAGTGGATCAGGAAACAGGGTATGTGATTGATACAAAAATCTTATCTGATTTAATTAAAGAACACATCGAAGAAGCGTTTGATCATAAAAATTTGAATGAAGATGTGCCAGAATTCAGAGATTTAAATCCAACCGCCGAACATATCGCTTATATCATTTGGCATAAACTTCGCGTTTTAATTGCTGCTGATAAAGAGTTGGAAATTACACTTTACGAAACACCACGCAATTTTGTAACTTATAAAGGTTTGTAATATGGCGATTCAAATAGGAGATAAATTACCCAATTTTAAAGCTACTAAGCAGGATGGAACTGCTTTTGATAGTCATGAAATTCATGAAAAACCCGTTGTGATTTACTTTTATCCAAAAGATTTTACACCAGGTTGTACTACGCAAGCATGTAGTTTTAGAGACGCCTATCAAGATTTTCAGGATTTAGGTGCTGAAGTAATTGGTGTTAGTGGTGATTCTGCTAGCTCACATCAAAGTTTCCAACAGAAATACAAATTACCTTTCATCTTACTTTCGGATGCAGATAGAAAATTACGACGTTTGTTTGGAGTTCCAACGGCGCTTTTAGGTTTATTACCTGGTCGCGTAACGTATGTTTTTGATGCTAAAGGCTATTGTATTTATATTTTTGATAGTATGAGTGCGAAAAATCATATTGAAAGAGCTTTAAAAGCCATTCAGAAGGCAAAATAATAAATCCAATAACTCTAAATTTTAGGATTTTAATACTTTTTTCGCATCTTTGTACTTCACTATTTGACTATGAAGTTTTATCCTTTAACGTTTACACCAATACTTAAAGACCGCATTTGGGGCGGAACCAAGTTGAAAACTTATCTCAACAAGCCCATAGTTTCTGAAACTACGGGCGAGAGTTGGGAAATTTCAACCGTGCCTGGCGACATTAGTGTGGTTAGTAATGGCGTTTTAAAAGGAAAAAACATCAATGAAATTATCGATTTGTATCCGGAAGACATTTTAGGAAAATCGGTTATTTCTCGTTTTGGGAAACAATTTCCATTGCTTTTTAAATTCATTGATGCGAAAGAAGATTTATCGATTCAATTGCATCCCAATGATACTTTAGCTCAAGCACGTCATAATTCTTTCGGGAAAACCGAAATGTGGTATGTGATGCAAGCGGATGAATCGGCACGTTTGGTTGTTGGATTTAAAAAGGATTCCAATCAGCAAGAATATTTAGCGCATTTAGAAAATAAAAATCTAATTGATTTACTAAATGAATATCCCGTTTCCAAAGGTGATGTCTTCTTTTTAGAAACCGGAACCATTCATGCTATTGGAGCAGGAGTAGTGGTGGCTGAAATTCAACAAACGAGTGATGTTACTTACAGAATCTACGATTGGGATCGAGTAGATGCTAATGGAAATGGAAGAGAATTGCATACAGATTTAGCTTTAGAAGCAATTAATTACAATGCCACTCATTCTAAAATTGAATATAAGGAAGAAGCCAATCAAAGTGCTTCAGTGGTAAATTGTCCTTATTTTGTTACTAATATTATTGCCTTACAAGATCGTTTTATTTGGAAACGAACCCAACAAGCTTTCACTGTTTTCATGTGTACTAATGGCCAATTTGAAATGATTGTAAATGGAGAAATCTTGCGTTACCGAATGGGCGACACGATTTTGATTCCGGCTTGTATTGAAAACTTAACAGTTAAAGGAAAGGCTACTTTGCTAGAAATTTCGATATAATGTATTGAGAACAAAATATATTGTGTAATTTTGCTTCAAATTTTAAATTTATACAAAATGGCAAGCGTTAAAAACTTGAAAAAAGAAATCAACTACGTTTTAGGGGATATTGTAAACATCGTTTACATTTGGGAAATGTCTACAGCTGGAAAACCAACTGAAGCATCTGATAAATTAGTTGATGAAATCTACGAAACTTTTGATACTTTAATGACAAGAGCGAATCAAAAAGACGTTGAGAACAAAAAAGCGCATTTTAAACAAATCCGTAAGGATTACGAAGCGGCTGCAAATCAATTTGTTGCGAAAATAAACGGATTAAACTAAAAAATTGCGATAAAAAAGTGCAGATTTTTTTTGGAAATTTAAATTTCAGAACTATATTTGCACCGCAATAGAGTTGCCGGTGTAGCTCAGCTGGCTAGAGCAGCTGATTTGTAATCAGCAGGTCGTGGGTTCGAGTCCCTCCATCGGCTCTAAAGTAGAAACCATCACAGAAATGTGGTGGTTTTTTTGTTTTTGTGGTGTTTTGTCTTTGAGTTTTAATGTTGTTTTTAATATTTACCACGCGAAAGGATTCGTACGGGAGCTGTGGATTTCTGAAAGTTGAATGCTTAAGTTGTTAAACTATATTTATTCTTTGTAAATTGTATTTTTGATAAAATTGATAAATTCTTCTGAATCTTCTTTTGTAACTCCATTTACAACAATCCCAAAAGTCTCACCCATACAAATAGTATCAACTCCTTTTTGTGAATGTACTAGAAAATGTATTCTAGCATCGAATCTTTCATCTTTAGCGCCTTTTAAATCATTATAATATGAAATTACTTTTTCAGTAAACTCCTTATTATTGATTTTTTTATAATTTGGTTTACTATCAGTTTTACCACTTATTAATTTCCCACAAGTATATCTCATAGGGTATTTAGCTCCTTTGTTGTGATAGAAGAATTCAACAAAAAAAGTCTGATTTTCGTTCTTATTATCAAGAGTTGTATTATTACAACTTAGCAATATTATAATTGATATTAATATTAATTTATGTTTCATTTTAATCTGCTTTTAAATGCTTGCTGCTATTTTAAGAATCTCTTTTTTTAGAATTATAATCAATCAATATTTTATAAATATAAAAATCAATTTTAAATATAACATAAAAAAAAGCGGTCAATTTCTGACCGCTTTTTTTATTTCTGTACTTCTAAAGTTTTTCTTTCCTTGATATGTTCGTTAAGCATTTTTCCGTATTTTGATTTGGCTACTTCTGGCGTCATGCTTTTTTGAATGGTGTCTAAATAAGGCGTGTTGATGTCAGCAATTTCTGAAAGTGCTAAATAAGGCGCAATTTCTTTGTTCCCGTTTGTTACAGCAAAATGGGCGGTGTAACGGTATTTTCTTTTTAAAAGTTTTTGATAGGCTTGCTCAATGCTATCTGCTGTAGTCGGATTTGGTTTTATTTCGTTTTTTAAACGTTTCTCTATTAAGACCAAATTTTCTTCGTTAAAACGCTTATTAATGCTGTCAAATTTCATCCACAAATCCTGATTTTTTGAACCTGTAATTTTTGCTTCTGAGAAAAACGCTTTTAAAGAAGTTTCAATTTTAATGTCACCTGGTTCTGCAAAGAATGGTAAGCTATTGTCTACTGAGTTAGTTTGTCCGCGATCTAATGTTAAATATAATACTTCTGGACTGTCTAATTTGATATGACTTTCAAACTTAGAATCACCATTGATTACCATACTGTCTAAAATTACTAAAGTAGAATCTTGTATTCTTTGTAAATATAATTTTCCCTGACTTAGTCCTTTTACATCTCCTGTGATGTGAACATTAGCATCAGAAGCTCCTTCTTTGTTACAAGCTACTAATGTGATAACGGCAATTACGGCTAAAACTATCTTCTTCATCGTGAATTTTTAATTTGTGTTCGCAAAGTAAATAAAAAAATCCTCAAAATACTAAGTACTTTGAGGATTTTCAAGTGCAATATCAATTGCGAAATTCAATATCAATTTCAATATCAATTTCAAGAATCAAGATATGTGTCTCTTCAAACTTAAATTTAACCTCTTAACCAAGCTTCGCGAACTGCTTTTTTAGTCGCATCCGTTGATTGGTAGCCGTCTTGTTTTTCTTTTGGCATTACTACTTTTCCTTTTACCATTTGCTCTTTGCCGTCTCTTTTAATTTTAACGGTAATAGCGTCACCATCTTTCCAGTTCATACTCGCCATGATTAAATCGTAGATGTTGTCTAAGTTGTAACTTTTATCGTTGAAAGCTAAAAGGGTATCGTTGTTTTTTAATCCTAAAGTGGTCATAAACACGTTCAATTCGATTTCAGGTAAAATCATGATTTCTTTTGTGCTAGGATTTACCGTAATGTAAGGTTCTCTTTGTCCTTTTAAGAATGGATTTCCTGCTACTTCAATTGACGCTTCAGTAACTCCCATT
This sequence comes from Flavobacterium sp., assembly GCF_020217025.1. Taxonomy (GTDB): domain Bacteria; phylum Bacteroidota; class Bacteroidia; order Flavobacteriales; family Flavobacteriaceae; genus Flavobacterium. The sequence continues at coordinate 7,533 of NZ_JAIWOF010000119.1, forward strand.
TTAGCGAAATATTGCTCGTATGGAATTGGAGTTTCTCCTGCTACGTGGTTTTTTAAGAACTCACCAACCGCTGGATAGGTTAATTCCGTTATTTTGGCGAATAACTCATCGTCTTTAAATGCTTTTTTAGTTCCGTATTCTTTAGCTAATTCTTGCATTAGGTTTAAAATTCCTTTCTGCCCGTTGCTGTTTTCTCTAATTAAAATATCAACACACATCGCAATTAAAGCTCCTTTTTGGTACACGTTTAAGTATTGGTCTTTGTAAGGTGCATTCAATACGTTTTTACTCATTTTAGTAAAACTCATGTTGTCATTCATTTGACGTGATTGTGCAATTTTGCCTGCCATTCTTTCAAAGAATTCTTTTTCGTCAATTAAGCCTTGATTTACTTGGAATAAGTTAGCAAAGTATTCGGTAACTCCTTCATACATCCATAAATGTTCTGACATTTGAGGATTGTTGAAGTCGAAATATTGAATTTCGTTTGAATGAATCGTTAATGGAGTTACAATATGGAAGAATTCGTGCGAAACTACGTCTTTTAATTGCTCTTGTAACATTTCTAATCCCATCATTTCTGGCATAACCACTGTTGTAGATGTTGGGTGTTCTAAAGCTCCAAAACCTTTAGCGTCTTTTGCTTTCATGTCAGATAAATACAATAAAATAGCATATTTTTTTGTAGTGTTGATAGGACCTAAGAAACGTTTTTGCGCTTTCATCATGTTTTCCATGTTTGGCGTAATTTGTTTGGCTGTATATTTTCCTGTTGGAGAATATACGCTGATGATGATTTCCATATCATCCACCATAAACGAAGTAAAATCTGGTTTTGAATACATAATAGGCATTTCAACCAAATTTGCATATTTAGGCATGTAAAACACATCTGATGTAGCACTTGCATCGGCATCTGTCATAGCGGAAACTCCCATTAACGTTTCAGGATGTGTAACGGTTAATTTGTATGGCGTTTCTTCTTTTCCTTTGAAGTATCCAATGAATCCGTGCGTGTTCAACATAAAGTTTGCACCTGCATTGATGTTGGTTCCTGCTGGAGAGAAAACGTCTTCGCTTTCACCAAATCCAGCACCGCCTTCTGTATCAAAAGTATCGTTAACCAAGTAAGTGATTTTAGCTAATTTAGTAGCATCAGAAATAGAATAAGAGTTTTCATCTATTTTCGCAATTTTAAGCGTATTTCCTTTAGCATCAAAAGCTTTTACGTTTTCAATAAAACGTCCATAATCGTCTTCTGAATAGGTTCCAGGAACTGTTTTAGGGAAATGATAGGTTACCGTTTCTGTTGTAATTGTTGGAGCCGTAACGGTTACCATTACTTTGTCGTCTTTTACATTGATTAAATCGATTGTAACGGCAACATCATTTTGTTTGGTAGTCGTTTGAGTTGGGCTACAACTCCATAAAAATCCCACGAAAGCAAGGGAAAGCATTATTTTTTTCATTTTGTGTAGATTGAATTGTTTATAAGTAGAGAAAATAGAATTATTGTTACAATTCGCGTTTGGAAATTTTATCGAATTGTTTTAATCTTTTCAAGTAAGTGCCAATAAAAAAGCTCTTAAATTAGATAAGAGCTTTAATTTTTAGTCGAATTTATTTTTAAAGTAATATTTGCTATCTAAATCTTCATCTTCCAATTCGTTGTACTTTATTGGTTTTGGTTTTGGTTTACTAGCAGTCACTTTCTTTTTCCAAAGTTCAAAATTGTCTTTGGATAATCTTTTGCGCATTAATTCGGTAACCTCATTTTCTGAAACTCCAAACTCTTCCTTTAATACTTCAAAAGGCTTTTTTTCCTCTTGAGCCATTGCAACAACTCTGTCTAATGTTTCGTTGTCGAATTCTGAAATTTTCTTCTTTCTCATCAGATGAATACTAATTCTTACTTTTTTTATTGGTTTATTATTCAATATTAATAAAAAAATAAATTCAAAAAATATGCCAATTGCTTTTTTTGAAATTTTTAAAATTATTCGAAAGTTGCTAGTTGTTTTTAGTGAATATTTATAAAATTGTTCTAAACGTTAAATTTATTCTTGCATTTTTAGGTTGAGTAGCTTTCGGGATTTGATGTTTGTAGTGAATTTGGCTGTCTTCTTTCATCAATAATAAACTTCCGTGGTTTAAATTCAAGGTCATTTTTGCTTCCGAATTGGTAATGTGTTTCAATTGAAACTTGCGTTCTTCGCCAAAACTAACCGATGCAATAATCGGATTTCTGCCCAATTCTTTTTCGTTATCCGCATGCCACCCGTTGCTATCTTTTTCATTTCGATATAAATTAGCTAAAACAGTGGTGAAGTTGTGATTAGCCACTTGATCTACTTTGTCTTTAATGAACATCAAAGTTGGATTCCAAGCGTTTGGGTGCATCGTTAAGCCTGAATACGAATACGGTTTACCCTCATTTCCGAATAAACAAGTTAATCTGGGTTGGGCAA
>NZ_JAIWOF010000120.1 GCF_020217025.1 Flavobacterium sp.
TTTTCTTTCCAAAAATGGTGATGTCATCTTGTTGCCAAGGCGTTTCGTTTAATAATTTATCCCAAAGTAAATCCGCTTCTTCTTTGTTGAAGAAATTGGGATAGAATTCAAAAACCGCATCGGGTAGCGGAAGTATTATCTTTTCTTTTGGAAATAAATCAAGCATAAAAAAAAGCGATGATTAACATCGCTAATTTACTGTTTTTAGAGTGAATTTTATTTGTTGTCTTGTAATAAATTTTTGTAAATGAAACCTGCTACGATAGCACCTGTAATAGGGGCTGCCCAAAACAACCATAACTGACTCAAAGCTTCGCCTTGAACAAAAAGCGCTTGAGAAGTAGATCGTGCAGGATTTACAGAAGTATTGGTGATAGGAATACTAATCAAATGAATTAACGTTAAAGCTAAACCGATGGCTATTCCGGCAAATCTTCCGTTGGCTAATTTATCGGTTGCTCCTAAAATAATAATTAAGAAAAACATCGTCAGAATAAATTCCGTTATAAAAGCAGCCATCATGCTGTAACCTCTGCCGTTATAGACCTCCGATTCGTAGAAATTAGTTGCAAAAGCACCGGCGCCCTCTGAAGAAAAAGCATTGCCTCCATTTAGGATAAGATATAATACACCTGCAGCTGCAGTGGCTCCTAGAACTTGTGAAACAATATAAGGAACGATTTCTTTTTCAGAGAATCGACCGCCAGCCCACAATCCTAAAGTAACAGCAGGATTGAAATGACCTCCCGAGATGTGTCCAACCGCATAAGCCATGGTTAAAACGGTTAATCCAAAGGCAAGGGAAACGCCCACTAGTCCAATTCCGATATCAGGAACTCCTGCTGCGAAAACAGCTGCACCACAACCTCCAAATACCAACCAAAAGGTTCCGAAAAATTCAGCAAATAATTTTCTCATAGTTAAATAGTTTTACTTACAATTTCTTGTAATGGTTATTTAACTAAAATTACTAAAAAAGAATCTTGGTTTAAGTGTTTGAAAATAAAGTTATTAACAGTGTAATTCTTGCTAATTTTTTTTCTTGAACTGAATGTTCATAATCACAATAGCGGTAATTATTAACACAATTCCCATCCATTGAATGAATAACACTTGTTCATTTAAAAGGAAAAATGCCATCATTACCGAAACGGGTAATTCTAATGAAGAAACAATACTTCCTAATCCAATTCCGGTATGAGGAAATCCTGCATTTAATAACATGGGTGGAATAATTGTTCCGAATAAAGCTAAAACAATTCCCCATTTCGTAAAAATTTCAAAATTGAAAGGAGTAACTTGAGTGTATAAGCTGAAACCAAATACGATAACCGCTCCACCTAATAACATATACAAACTTCTTTGTGCAGAAGAAATTCCTAATGCTACTTTGTTAGCTGTAAACATTGTTGTTGTAAAAGAAGCAGCAGCTAATAATCCCCAAAATAATCCGTTTGCCCAATCAATTGTTGGGTCATTGAAATCAATTTTAAAAATATTAATAGCTAAAGCGGTTCCAATTAATACAATGATAACCGAAATTATTTTTTGAAATGAAGGCGCTTTTTTGTCTAAAAACCATTCTAGTAAAACACCCATCCAAACGGTTTGCATTAGCAATACAATTCCAATAGAAACAGGAATATATTTTACTGCTAAATAGTAGAAAACACTTGTCATTCCTAATGAAGTTCCGGCCAACATCAGTTGGAAAATATTTTTTGGAGAAGCTTTTACCGCTGTGTTTTTGTTTTTGGTACGTTGGAATAAGTTGATGATTAAAATCCCAATAATTCCATAAATAAATTGTGATGAAGTTACTTCCGCCGTTGTAAAATCTTCTTTGTAAGCTAGTTTAACGAAAGTAGCTAACATACCATAACTCGTTGCACCTAATGCAACCAAGAAAACACCTTTGATAATATTGTTGTTTGACATATCCTAAATTTTTTAAGGGGCGCAAAGATAGGGTAAAAAGAAAAAAGAGAATAGATAAAAGAAGAAAGATTTTTTGAGGGTTTAATTTTAGTACGAATTTAACATCATTGTTTTAAATAAAAATTCGAAAGTGGAGTTATACTATTCTAATCCCATTTCTATGAAGCATTTTTTACTATTGATAGCAGTTTGTTTTTTATGTTGTAATAATTCGGAAGTTGAACCTTTAGCTGTAAAAGATTACAGTTCATTTCATAAAGAAGCAGCTTCCTTTTGTAAAGAAAATAATTATAATGAATCGTATTATTTTTTAGTTGATTTGAGTGTGCATTCTGGGAAGAATCGTTTTTTTATTTATGATTTTGCAACGAAGAAAGTGTTGGATAAAAATTTGGTTACACATGGCAGTTGCGATCAATTTGAAGAAAACCCAGACAAATGGGAAAAGGTAAAATTTGATAATAGAGTAGACAGTCATTGCTCGATGAAGGGGAAATACAAAATAGGAAGTCGCGATTATAGTTCGTGGGGAATCAACGTGAAATATTGGTTACACGGACTAGAGTCTTCCAATAGAAATGCGGAAAAAAGAGTTGTTGTTTTGCATTCTTGGAATGCTGTTAAAAATCAAGAAATTTATCCAAGATATAGTCCGTTGAGTTGGGGTTGCCCAGCAGTTTCAAATGAATTTATGGATAAATTAGATGAGCGTATACAAAAATCTAAAAAACCAGTTTTGTTGTGGATTATTGAATAAATTATTCTACATCTTCTGATAAATCTTTCAAATGAACTCTCAATGCATTTACTGAAATGCTTATTTCCCAAAACGAAATTCCTAATGAAATCAATAAACAAAATAGGCTAGCTCCGAAGAAGTAAATGCCAAAATCTCCATGATTTACATAAAGTAGCAACATTGCAAAAACTGATAAGAACAAACACATTACACCAAACAATTGCATGTAACGGATTAGCGTTAATCTTAAGTTTAAGTTTTTAATTTCTAGTAAAATGCTTTTATTGTGATTGTCGTCGTAGTTTTTCTTCAAGTTACGAATGATTTGAGCAATCGTTAAAAATCGGTTCGTGTAAGCTAATAAAATTAACGAAGTTGCAGAGAATAATAAAGCAGGAGTTTCTATTGATAGTGTCATGAGATTTTAATTTTCGGAGATTTCTTTTATAGTTGCTAATCCTTTTGGGAATGATTCTAAAAAGAAATTAGCATATTCATCTACGATATCCAATGTTACTAAGACTTTTGAAGTCGTTCCATTTGAAATCACGCTATAATTTTCTTGAGCTCCTGTCCAAGATTTTGTGGCTTCATCAAGAGGTTGTTCTTCAAAATCTTTAATGTTGCCAATATGAGTAAAAAACATTTTTTCATTAGGAACTAAAGTGGAAATTTCACTGTACATGCCATTTCCATTTGGATCTAAAAAATGAATGCGTTCGCCTTGTTTCCAAGAAGATTTTGCATACGAACCTTCACAAAAAGCGGATGTCCATTTTTTGTAGTTTTCTTCTTCCCACATGGCGTTCCATACTTTATCGGCTGGAGCGTTTATTTCGATTTCGAATGTTAGTTTTTTCATAGTTCTTAGTTTGGTAATCAAAGTTAAAAAAAATCCTGACAGGTTTCAAAAACCTGTCAGGATTAGTTATAGATTTAAATTTACTTTTAGGCTTTCAGTATTTTCTTTATAGTAAAAGCATAACTAAAATAAATTATAGAAATTAAGGTAAAAACAATTCCTGTCATCATAAAAAATTCAAAAAATCGCATTAATACATTTGGTTCTTTAACATCGCCATCGGCAATAAATCCTATAGTTGTTATTGCTAAAGCAATAGTTAAAATGTTTAAAATTTTTTTCTTCATAATTGGTGAGTTTAATACCTTTTTAACGACATAAAATTAACTTTAGTATACTTTCTGAAAATCTGAAAGCTATTTCAACGTCTCAAAACTTCTTTTCACAAAAGCAGTCAACTCTTCACCTTTAAGTAATCCTTGTGAAAGTTTTGCTAAATCTAAAGCTTGTTTTACCAAGTCTTTTTGTACGTCTTCTGAACTGTTTAAAATAGTAGAGGCTAATTCTGAATTTGTGTTAACCACTAAATTATACATATCTGGAAAGTTGCCCATACCAAACATGCCGCCACCGCCAGTTGCACTCATCTCTTTCATTCTACGCATGAATTCGGGTTGCGTGATGATGAATGGTGAAGCATTACTGTCTAAGTTTTCTAATTGAACTGTATAGTTTTCTTTTGGAACTACTGTTTCAATAGAGGATTTTAGTTTTTCTTTTTCGTCATCGGATAATTTCGAAATCGTTTCTTCTTCTTTTTGAATTAATTTATCGATATAATCCGCATCTACACGAACAAAAGTTACATTCTCATTATCCGCTTCTAATTTCTGAATCAAATGTGAAACGATTGGCGAATCTAACAACAACACTTGATATCCTTTTTCTTTAGCAATATCAATGTAGCTGTGTTGTGCATCTTTATTTGAGGCGTATAAAACAACTAATTTTCCGTTTTTGTCGGTTTGGTTGTCTTTTAAAGTTTCTTTTAATTCTGCCAACGTATAATATTTGTCTTCTGTCGTTGGATATAAAACGAAATCGCCTGCTTTTTCATAGAATTTTGGTTCCGAAAGCATTCCGTATTCCAATACCACTTTGATGTCGTTCCATTTTTGTTGGAAATCATCACGGTTTTCGTTGAATAATGATTTTAATTTGTCTGCTACTTTTCTAGTGATGTAATTTGAAATCTTCTTCACGTTACCGTCGGCTTGTAAGTACGAACGCGATACGTTTAATGGAATGTCTGGTGAATCTACCACACCTTTTAACATCATTAGGAATTCAGGTACAATTCCTTCTACATTATCCGTTACGAATACCTGATTTTGGTACAATTGAATTTTGTCTTTCTGAATTTGTAAATCCGATGATAATTTTGGGAAATATAAAATTCCAGTCAAATTGAATGGATAATCGACATTCAAATGGATGTTGAATAACGGTTCATCAAATTGCATTGGATACAATTCGCGATAGAAATTTTTATAATCTTCTTCCGATAAATCACTTGGTTGTTTGGTCCAAGCTGGATTTGGATTGTTGATGATGTTATCTACGTCAACATATTCTGTTTTGTAATCTTCTGGAGCATTTTCTGGTTTTGGAAGTGCTTCTTTTTTCGTTCCAAATTTAATCGGAATTGGCATGAACTTGTTGTATTTGGTCAACAATTCACGGATTTTGAATTCTTCTAAAAATTCTAACGAATCTTCCGCTATATGTAGGATGATTTCGGTTCCTCTTTCCGTTTTATCATGCGGAACTAGAGTAAATTCCGGACTACCATCGCAAGTCCAATGTGCTGCGGGCTCATCTTTGTATGATTTGGTGATGATTTCTACTTTAGAAGCCACCATGAACGCCGAATAAAATCCTAATCCAAAGTGTCCGATAACACCTGAATCTTTGGCAGAATCTTTATATTTTTCTAAGAATTCTTCTGCTCCTGAGAATGCGATTTGGTTGATGTATTTTTCCACTTCATCGGCTGTCATTCCTAGACCTTGGTCGATAATGTGAAGTTTTTTACCTTCTTTATCGATTTTTACTTCGATAATAGGATTGCCATATTCTACTTTTGCTTCGCCAATGCTAGTTAAATGTTTTAATTTTAAAGTAGCGTCGGTTGCATTCGATACTAATTCACGAAGAAAAATTTCGTGGTCACTGTACAAAAACTTTTTGATTAAGGGAAAGATGTTTTCTACTGAAACATTAATTTTTCCTGATGCCATGTTTAAAATTTTAAGTTAAACAAATTTTTGTTTTTGGATATTCAAATTCGATACCAAATCATAAAATATGACAAATTGACGTAGTAATTTCAGTATGCTTTTTTAGACGATATTGTTTTAATTCCAAAATAAATGGAGTAAATTTGTAAGAATGTAAAAAAACAGAAAAATGAAAAAAAAGGCACTATTCTTACTGTTGGCTATTGTTTTTTTTGGATGTAAACCAAAAGAAACGGTTACTAGTACAAAATTGGATAATAAAACCGAAGTGGCTATTAAAGGAAACTGGAGAATAGCGTCGGTAAACTTTCCTGGTTCAGAATATTTGAAAGTTACTTCCTTTAACATTGCGGATGCAAAGTGTTTTGAAGGAAGTCAGTGGAGTTTTGTTTCTAATAATAATAAAGGAAATATGCTTTTAGATAAAGCAAATTGTCCTACTTATAGTAGTAATATTACTTGGTATATTAATAAAGACGGATTTATGGTAATCAAATTTTTAACGGAAGGGGTAAAGGCTAAGCATACTGATTCTGGTTATATTTTAAGAGTTGCCAATGTGAGTGCTTCCTCATTTCAGTTAATTGATAAAGTAAATGTTGGTGGGCAATTTGTTGATATCGTATATAATTTTGAAAAAAAATAAGAACAGATGAAAAAAATAGCCATTTATTTAGTAGCGGGTGCATTGGTAGGTAATGTCATTTTATCAGGATGTAGTTCGGTAAAAAATGCAAATAATACTCAAAAAGGAGCTGTTATAGGTGCTGTAGGTGGAGGTGTTTTAGGTGCGGTTATTGGTAATAATGTTGGTAAAGGAGGAAACGGCGCTTTAGGTGCTGTATTAGGAACTGTTATTGGCGGTACCGTTGGTGGTATTATTGGAAATAAAATGGACAAACAGGCTCGTGAAATTGAAACGGCTTTACCGGGAGCACAAGTAGAAAGAGTGGGAGAAGGTATTCGTCTTGTTTTAGGTGAAAATTCGGTTAATTTTGACTTTAATAAAGCTACCTTAACCAGTAAAGCTAAACAGAATTTAGATAAATTGGTTCCTGTATTCAAAGAATATGCCGATACTAATATTAAAATTTATGGTTTTACCGATAGCAAAGGATCTGATGATTACAATTTGAATTTATCCAGTCAGAGAGCAACAGCTGTTAAAAATTATTTAGCTACTAAAGGTTTAGTTTCTAGTAGATTTACTGTAGTAGGTATGGGAGAAGCAGAGCCAATAGCAACAAATGATACAGATGCAGGTAGAAGTTTAAATCGTCGTGTTGAGTTTGCTATTATAGCCAATGATAAAATGATTGAAGACGCTAAAAAAGAAGCCGGAAAATAGTGTTAAATCATTTAAAATTTAATAGAGCTGCTCTTAGGAGTGGCTTTTTTATTTGTAATTTTGAAAAAAAAAGAAATGCTGACCGTTAGAGATATTTCCTTTTCCTATAATGATACTCCCAATTTAAATTCGATTTCGTTTAGTTTATCTAAAGGAAAAAACTTGGCTTTAATTGGTGAAAGTGGATGTGGAAAAAGCACTTTGTTAAAATTAATTTATGGCTTATACGACTTAGATGAAGGTCAAATTTTTTGGAATGATATAGAAGTGTTGGGTCCGAAATATCATTTGATTCCAGGAATGCCTTTCATGAAATATTTGGCACAAGATTTTGATTTGATGCCATTTATAACGGTAGCTGAAAATGTAGGAAAGTATCTTTCAAATTTTTTTCCAGAAGAGAAAAAAGCAAGAATCGTCGAGTTACTTGAAATCGTAGAAATGACCGAATATGCCAATGTAAAAGCGAAATTTTTGAGTGGTGGTCAAATGCAACGAGTTGCTTTAGCTCGAGTTTTGGCTCTTGAACCAGAAGTTTTATTGTTGGATGAGCCTTTTAGTCACATCGATAATTTCAGAAAGAATAGTTTGAGACGAAAATTGTTTGGTTATTTAAAAGAAAAAGGAATCACATGTGTTGTTGCTACTCATGATAGTACTGATGTTCTATCTTTTGCCGATGAGGTAGCGATTATTAAAGATGGAAAAATTATTGAAAGCGGTATTCCAAAATTCATTTACGATAATCCAAGAGACAAATATGTAGCTTCATTATTTGGAGATGTCAATGAGATTGAAATTAACGGAGAACTAAAATTTGTTTATCCACATCAATTAAAAGTGGTATTGAATTCCGATTTAAAAGTAGAGATTGTCAATTCTTATTTCAGAGGAAGTCATTATTTGATAGAAGCAAAATATGGTAATCGAATTTTGTTTTTTGAAAATGATGCAACTTTGGAGAATGGGGAAGTGGTTTGTTTGAAAAAAGTGTAACATCCCCCTAACCCCCTTCAAAGGGGGAATTGCAAATAAGATATGAAAGAAATTAAGAGAAATAAAATTATCCCATACAATCCGAAATTAAAAGAGTTGGCTAGAGAATTAAGGAAAAATAGCACACCAGCAGAAATTGTATTTTGGAAAATGGTGAAAGGTAAATCTTTAGGTGTAGAATTTCATAGACAAGTTCCAATGCTAAATTATATTGTGGATTTTTATTGTCATGAAATTGGTTTGGCAATTGAATTAGATGGAACTATTCATGATAATACTTTTTTGGAGGACGCAAAACGACAAGGAGAATTAGAACAACAAGGAGTTGTTTTTTTAAGGTTTTCAAATGATGAAGTACTCCAATATAGTCATCATGTCTTAAACGAGTTATCTGCGAAAATTAAAAAACTGAATAGTGATTCGTAGAAAAAGTTCCCCCTTTGAAGGGGGCTAGGGGGATGTAAAAAAAATAGACCTTCAAATCTCTCAATTCAAAGGTCTATTTTCTCAATTCAATACTCTATTCTCTAATTCTTTAAATATTTTTCTAAGAATTGATCTTGTTCCCATAATAAATGTAAGATATTTTCTTTGGCAACATAACCGTGACTTTCTTTTGGTAGAATCACTAATCTTGCTGGACCACCTAATCCTTTTAATGCTTGAAAATAACGCTCCGATTGTAAGGTAAAAGTACCCGGATTGTTATCGGCTTCACCATGAACTAATAGTAACGGAGTTTTCATTTTTTCCGCGTTCATAAATGGCGACATTGTATTGTATACTTCTGGAACATCCCAGTAATTACGTTGCTCGCTTTGGAATCCAAAAGGTGTTAAGGTTCTGTTGTAAGCACCACTTCGTGCAATTCCACAAGCAAATAAGTTAGAATGAGTTAATAAATTAGCCGTCATGAAAGCTCCATAAGAGTGACCTCCAATTGCTACTTTTTTACGATTGATGTAACCTAATTTATCCACTGCGTCAATTGCTGCTTCTGCATTAGCAACTAATTGAGGAATAAACGTATCGTTTGGTTCCGTTGTTCCTTCGCCAATAATTGGGAAAGCCGCGTCATCTAAAACCGCATAACCTTTGGTTACCCAATATACAAACGAGCCGTAGTTAGGGAACGTAAATTCATTTGGATTTTTATCGTTTTGTCCAGCTGAATTTTTGTCTTTGTATTCTGCTGGATAGGCCCAAATTAATAAAGGTAATTTCTCTTTTTTCGTTTTGTCATAACCTGCTGGTAAATACAAAGTTCCTGAAAGTTCAATACCATCTTTTCTCTTGTATTTAATGACTTCTTTATGAACGTTTTTAATACTTTCGAATGGGTTTTTGAAAGCGGTAATTGGTGTTAATTTGTTTTTTGATTTGATGTTTCTAAAGTAGTAATTTGGATATTCATTTTTAGATTGAATCATTACTAACACTTCTCCTTTTTTGAAATCTTCAATCGACATCAAATCTTCTTTTTTGTCTTTCATGTTAGAAGTATACAATCTCGTTTTTTTCAACGTATTGAAATCATACTCGTCAATAAAAGGAAATTGTCCTTCTTTTGTGTGTCCGTCACCAATTAAATACCCTTTGTTGTTTTCTATGGCGATAACGTATCTTCCAAATTCATTCTTTTTCATCTCGAAATTTCCAGGATCTGAATAGATATCTTGCGAATTTCTATCTTCAATAATTTTTGGAGCAATAGCTAAATTGGATGGATTGAATAAATACGCTTTTGTATTTCTTGTGTCGTACCAAGAATCGGCTACAATCGCAATATTATCGTTTGCCCACATGATGCCTCCATAACGTTGTTGCGTTTTGATTAAACTTGTAGGATTTGATGTAAATGGTGCTTCCCATAAGAA
>NZ_JAIWOF010000121.1 GCF_020217025.1 Flavobacterium sp.
AACTTCATCTCTGAAGTCTACTTTTACTGCTTGGTCTCCACCGTCTAAAGCTTCCACAAAGTATAAAGTTGCTGCTTTGTCAGCTCTCCATCCCATGCTTCTTTTTCCTTTTCTTACCGATGAAAAACCTTTTGGCATGATTTCCGTTAGAGGTACTTCGTTTACCACTTTAACTTCTTTTCCGTTGGCATCATAAACGGTAGTTTTTTGAGGAAAACGACTCATTGGAACAATATAAGAATATGGTTTTAGAATGGTAGTCAACATTAAATAATTTCCGTCTGGAGAAAAACTTTCTCCTGCATAAATATCAGCAGTTTTGAATAAATTTGCATTTCCTGAAAGGCTAACTTTGTATAATTCTGAAGTAACTAAAACATCAAAATTAGCTTCGTCTGTTTTGTTTTTCAATAAATCTTGATAGGTTCTATTTTGAGATTTTGAACCGTCACTAGTCGAAACTGTTGGCCCTTTTGGTATGTCTTTATTATTGTCGATTAAAGCTGGACGGTTTTTCGGTAACATTTTCACCAATAAAGTTTCGTTGTCCTTCATCCAATTGAACGGACTTCCAAGATTCGCATTTAAATTATCAGAAGTTAGTTTCTTAGCCGTTGTCGTTGCTACATCAATCACCCAAAGTTCAACGCCTTGATTGGTCGTGTTGGTAAATGCGATTTTCTTTTCGTTTGGCGACCAAGAAACATTCGTAATTCTAGCATTTGCAGGTAATCCGCTAACTTGAATTTCGTTTTTGTCTTTGATTTTTCTAATCTTTAGATTGTTGATATACGTTACCGTACTAGAAATATTAGTAACAGGATTAATACGTAATCCACCTAATTTCATTTCGGTTTGATTTAAGTCATCTAATGTTTTGTACGTATTTCGATAACTTAAAAGCATGTATTCTTTTTTAGTATCCATACTTACAGATGGTGCTCTTTCATAATCAGCCAAAGCTAAAATTTCTGCTGATGGCTTTTGATACGTTACATTTTCTTGTGCTATTGTGGAGAATGTTCCCACAAAAACAAACAAAGAAAGGAGTTTTAGTTTCATTGTTTTTGGTTTTATAATTTGCTCTAAAATTATTTTTTTAGTTACAATTTTTTTACAATTATTTGTTAATTTTTCTTATCTTTATGATTCGTTAAAACAATAAAAATATTTTAAATTATGGGAAAATTTGTAATTTCAACAAGAAAAAACGGAGAATTTCAATTTAGCTTAAAAGCTGGTAATGGTCAAGAAATCTTAGCTAGTGAAGGATATACAACTAAAGCAGCTTGTTTAAACGGTGTTGAATCTGTGAAGAAAAATTCACAAGACGAAGCTCGTTTTGATAAGTTAGAATCAAAAAATGGTAAATTTTATTTCAATTTGAAAGCTACCAATGGTCAAATTATTGGTACAAGTGAAATGTATGAAAGTACTGCTTCAAGAGATAACGGAATTGCTTCTGTAGCGAAAAATGCTCCAGACGCTTCGGTTGATGATCAAACAGCATAATTTTAATAAATAGATTTAAAAAGTGCCTACCTAAAAGTAGGCACTTTTTTTATGATTTGTCAAAAGTACAAAAAACTGATTTCAAATTAATAATTTCGTATTTTTGTAGCTTAATTTAGAAAGAAAAATATGTATCATTCAAAAATTACGGGTTTAGGTTATTACGTTCCTGATAATGTGGTAACAAATGATGATTTAGCTAAAAAAATGGATACTAACGACGAATGGATTCAAGAAAGAACTGGAATTCAAGAGCGTCGCCACATTATAAGAGGAGAAGATACCACCACTTCAATGGGTGTAAAAGCAGCAAAGATTGCAATTGAACGTTCAGGTGTTGCTAAAGAAGATATCGATTTTGTTATTTTCGCTACATTGAGTCCTGATTATTATTTTCCAGGCCCTGGTGTTTTAGTACAACGTGATTTAGGTTTAAGAACTGTTGGTGCTTTAGATGTTCGTAATCAATGTTCTGGATTTGTTTATGCGATTTCGATTGCAGATCAATACATCAAAACCGGAATGTATAAAAACGTTTTAGTTATTGGTTCTGAATTACATTCAACTGGTTTAGATATGACCACTCGCGGAAGAGGAGTTTCTGTAATTTTTGGAGATGGAGCTGGAGCGGCGGTACTTTCAAGAGAAGAAGATTTGACTAAAGGAATTTTATCAACTCATTTGCATTCAGAAGGGCAACATGCCGAAGAATTGTCTTTAGTTGCTCCAGGAATGGGGAAACGTTGGGTAACCGACATCATTGCGGATAACGATCCAAACGATGAAAGCTACTATCCATATATGAACGGACAATTTGTTTTCAAAAATGCAGTAGTCCGTTTTAGTGAAGTAATCAATGAAGGATTACAAGCAAATAATTTACAAGTTTCCGATATTAATATGTTGGTACCACATCAAGCGAATTTGAGAATTTCACAGTTCATTCAACAGAAATTCCGTTTAACAGATGACCAAGTATTCAACAACATTCAAAAATACGGAAATACCACTGCAGCTTCTATTCCAATTGCTTTAACTGAAGCTTGGGAACAAGGTAAAATTAAATCAGGAGATTTAGTAGTTTTAGCGGCTTTTGGTTCTGGATTTACTTGGGGAAGTGTTATTATTAGATGGTAGTAAGATAAAAGAAGCAAGAAGCAAGAGAAAAGATAATTATTAAAAAAGCGTTCTGAAATTTTCAGAACGCTTTTTTATTTTTGCCTAATGCCTTATCGCTAAATTAAAACATTCCGCCGCCGCCACTAGTTTCGTTAGCATCTCTTTGTTTTCTGGCTAAAGCACGGTTTTTTCCACCACCGAAAATGTAATTGAATCCTACGTAAAACGTTTGACTTTCCCAGTAAAAAGCTCCTTGTTGTCTAAACGGAATATTACCATCAAAAGCAAAACGCATGTTTTCGAAAACGTCATTATAACGAGCTGTTATCGTACCTTTTCCTTTTAAAATGTTATAGGTGGCTCCAAAATCCATTTTATACATTGGTTTTCTATCGTATTGTAAGCCTTTGTCTTTTCCTCGGTACATTCCAAATAATTGAAAACGTAAATCTTTAGTTGCTGTAAAAGTGTTGTTGATTCTTGTATTAAAAGTCACCACATCTACTGAAGCATTTTCTAATGCGTTTGTGTTTGCATTTTGTACGGTTCCTTTTGCGGTTTTAAAATATACATCCGAACTAGCATTAACTGCCCACCATTTTGTGAATTTTAAATTTGCAGAAGATTCAATTCCAAAAGCATCATTGTTTGCAAAATTGGCATACGATAAAATATTACGGTTTGGATTGTTTGGGTCGTTATAAACCGTTCTTGAAATCTCATCCGAAATACTTCTATAGAAAACACCACTTGTGATTGAACCAATTTTTGTAGTTCTAGTATAATTCACTTCAAATGAGTTGGTAAATTGTGGTACTAAAGCTGGATTTCCTCTTGATTCCATCAATGGTGTTGTCCATTCTCTAATTGGGCTAATTTGTCCAATACTTGGTCGGTCAACACGTCTTGAATAATTGAAATTGAATGAGTTTTTATCGTTTGCTGTATACGTTAAAAATGCCGATGGATAAGCTGTAAATAAATCATCAGAAATATTTTGGGCATCAGAGAAACTCGGATTGGTTTCGTTGATGGCAAAATCGGCATCTAAATTAAAATATTCTAAACGTACCCCAAGTTGACCATTCCATTTTCCAATTTGCTTCCCTAAATTAGCATAAGCTGAATAAATATTTCTTCCAAATTCAAACGAATTATTAGCGCTTGTAGCACTAGGGTTATCGTCATAAAAACGGTTTCCCGAATTTTGAATTCTGGTTTCAACTCCCAATTCTAATTTAGTACTTTCTGTTAACGGATTCACATAATCAGCATTAAACTGAAAATAATCAGTTGTTCCTGGAACTATGTTAGTTCTATCCAAGCTTGATGTTTCCTCGTACAAGGTGTTTTCATTATTTTCTGTATGAGAATAATTTAATTGGAGTTCTAAATTTTCGTCTTTTTTATCAAAATCATGTTTGTAAACTAAATCATAGGTTTGGTTTTTATTATCACCTTTGCTGTCAAAATACTGAATTACATTGTCGTTCGCAACAGGATCGTCATAAATAATAGTTGTTAAACCTGTACCAGAACCATAAGTAAAACTTTGGTTAGTGTAAGCAGAAATTGTGTTTTTTTCGTTGATATAATAATCCATTCCTAGTTTTAATAGATGCGAATTATTTTTATTTCTGAAATTAAAATCTTGACGATTTTCTTCATTAGTTCTTTCGCTTTCTACATAACCATTGTTAGCATTAATTCCGTGATTAAAACCATAATTGGTGTAAAAATTTACTTTTCCTACACGGTAATTCATGTTCAAAGCTGAGTTGGTTTTTGGTGTAATTCCAAAAGTAACACCTGTGTTGATAGAACCATTAAAACCATCTTGTGAATTTTTATGCAAAATAATATTGATGATTCCACTCATTCCTTCTGGATTGTATTTTGCAGAAGGATTCGTAATCAACTCAATTTGTTTAATCGAAGCCGAAGGAATTTGCTGTAACAATTGCTCCACCGAAACATTTGAAGGTTTTCCGTCGATAAGTACACGAACATTGCTGTTTCCTCTCATGCTAATTTCTTTAGTTTGAGGATCGATGCTAACTGTTGGAATATTATTCATAATTTCAGAAGCAGTAGTTCCTGAAGCAATTAGATCTTTTCCAACATTGATAACTTTTCTATCAATTTTTTGCACCATGTTTGAACGCTCTGCAACCACTTCAACATCTTTTAATTCGGATACATCTTCTAAAATAGCGATTGTTCCTAAGTTTTGATTAGCATCAGCAGTCAAATCAACATTTTTTACAACCGTTGTGTATCCAATAAATTGAATTTCAACAGTGTATTTTTGTATTGCTAATTTGTTGATGGCAAAATTTCCGTCTTCTGTGGTTACACCTCCTGTAACAATCTTATTATTATCTTTAAGAATAATGTTTACGTACGGTAAAGGTTCATTAGTTTTTTTATCAATAACCTTTCCTTTGATAGTTCCCGAATTTTGTGCAAAACCAAAAGCAATGGAACACAAAAAACAGGTAATAATTAATTTAAGTTTCATTTGTTTATTTTTGATTATATGATTGATGATTGTGTTTAATAGACTTCAACAATTGTTAATTGTTACAGGATTTTTGAAATATTTTTTTAATCGAAAAAAAACTAATCACTATTTACTAATCACAAACTACTATTTATTACCTTTGCACGTTCAAAAAAACAAGGTAAAATGGCATTACATCACACATTAACAACACACATCCAAAAAGCGGTTCTTGAATTGTTCAATATTTCTATTGAAAAAGTTGAATTTCAAGCTACTAGGAAAGAGTTCGAAGGTGATATTACTATGGTAGTTTTTCCTTTGGTAAAAGCATTAAAAGGCAACCCAGTTGAAATCGGAAATCAGATCGGAAATTACTTAGTAGCAAACTTAAATGAAGTTTCTAAGTTCAATGTAGTAGGCGGATTTTTAAATATCGTGATTTCGGATGCTTTTTATGTGGAATTTTTCAATACTATAAAAAATAACGAAACCTTTGGTTTTGTAGCTCCAAAAGAAGGAGAAAAAGCGGTAATGGTAGAATACTCTTCACCAAATACCAACAAACCTTTGCATTTAGGTCACATCAGAAATAATTTATTGGGTTATTCGGTTGCTGAAATTTTAAAAGCTGCTGGAAATAAAGTATACAAAACGCAAATCATCAACGATAGAGGAATTCATATCTGTAAATCGATGTTGGCTTGGCAAAAATTCGGAAAAGGTGAAACGCCAGCTTCAACAGGATTAAAAGGTGATAAATTAGTTGGGAATTTCTATGTGGAATTCGACAAGCAATACAAAAAAGAAATTTCAGAATTAATCGCTCAAGGTAAAACCGAAGACGAAGCAAAAAAACTAGCACCATCCATTTTAGAAGCGCAACAAATGCTTTTAGATTGGGAAAACGGAAAACCTGAAGTTATCGAACTTTGGAAAACCATGAACCAATGGGTGTATGATGGATTTGCTCAAACGTATAAAAATCTTGGCGTTGATTTTGATAGCTACTATTATGAATCCAACACCTATTTACTTGGAAAAGAAGTAGTGCAATTTGGTTTAGAAAAAGGCATTTTTGAAAAAGATCCAGATGGTTCGGTTTGGATTGATTTAACAGCGGATGGTTTAGATAGAAAAATCGTGCTCCGTTCTGACGGAACTGCGGTTTACATGACGCAAGATATTGGAACCGCAATCCAACGTGTGAAAGATTTTCCAGATGTTGGTGGAATGGTTTATACGGTAGGAAACGAGCAAGATTACCATTTCAAAGTATTGTTCTTAATCTTGAAAAAGTTAGGATTTGATTGGGCAGATAGCTTATATCATTTATCATACGGAATGGTAGAATTACCTTCTGGAAAAATGAAATCGCGTGAAGGAACCGTTGTAGATGCAGATGATTTAATGGCAGAAATGACGACTACTGCACAAACTATTTCGGAAGAATTAGGCAAATTGGATGGTTATTCTGAAGAAGAGAAAGCGGTTTTATTCAAAACAATCGGTTTAGGAGCATTGAAATATTATATGTTGAAAGTTGATCCTAAAAAACAAATGATGTTTAATCCAGAAGAATCGGTTGATTTTGCAGGAAATACTGGTCCATTCATCCAATATACTTACGCTCGTATTCAATCGATTTTAAGAAAAGCCGATTTTGATACTTCAATTTCAATTTCGGAATTAGAATTACATGAAAAAGAGAAAGAATTAATCAAACAAGTGCAGTTATTCCCTGAAGTAATTCAAAATGCTGCAGAAAATCACAGTCCGGCGTTGATTGCGAATTACACGTATGATTTGGTAAAAGAATTCAACTCGTTCTATCAACAGGTTTCGATTTTAGGAGAAGAAAATCACGATAAAAAAGTGTTTCGAGTACAATTGTCAAAATCAGTTGGAAACACGATAAAAAACGCATTTCAGTTATTAGGAATTGAAGTTCCTGAGCGTATGTAAAAATATTTCAACATTCACAATTCCAAGTTGTATATTCCTTGTTTAAATATCGAACAACGAACTTGGAACAACGAATTTTGAAATAGTAAATCAGTTATAAGAGATAAAATTAAGTGAACACATCAAAATATTTTTTTCAAACCTTAGTCGTGGTAATCGTTTCTGGATTGTCTTTTTTGGCATTCAAAACGTTTTTGCCTAAGAAATTATTTGCCGAAAGTAAATTAGATTCCAAAAATGTGGTAGTCGATAGTTTGCTTTTGGAAGCTATTGCCGAAGACGAAGGTGCAATCGTCGAAGATTCAATGGCTAAAACCATTATCGATTATAAAGTTGTGAATGGAATAAAATTTCCACCAGAAACATTCGAAGAATATACTGGAAATCAATACTTAGCGACATTTTTCGAGAAACTGTTTCAATTGGAAACTAAAAAAGAAGGTAATGTTCGTATTGCCTATTTTGGTGATTCGATGACAGATGGTGACTTAATTGTAAAAGATTTTAGAACCTATTTGCAAGAAAAATTTGGAGGTCAAGGTGTTGGTTTTGTTAATATTACCTCGGAATCCGCTGCTTCTAGAAGTTCGTTAACACATGAATTTTCAGGAAATTGGAAAACCCAATCGTATTTAAAAGTAAAACGTCCATCAAATCCTTTTGGAGTAAATGGGCATGTGTTTTATGCAAATGATACTGCCAATGTAGCTTGGGTAAAATACAAAGCAAACAAAACAAGATTTGCATCAGAATTACCGTATCCAACTTTATTCTACGGACGTTCATCCAATAAAGAAGGTAAAATAAAATATGTTATTGGTACCGATACCATTTCAAAAAAATTAACTCCAAATGCTTTAGTAAATACAGTTGTACTTTCTGAAAGCAATTTGAAAAGTATCAAAGTAAATTTCAAAAAAGCGGATTCTATTCCAATTTACGGATTCAATTTTGATGATGGAAAAGGCGTACACGTAGATAATTTTTCGAATAGAGGAAACTCAGGTTTGCCAATTGGAAGTTTTGATGTTGCTACGATGCGTGCGTTCCATTCTAAATTAGATTACGATTTAATCGTATTGCAATATGGAGCTAACGTGTTGAATTATGGTTCGTTGAATTATGGTTGGTACGAAAAACGTATGGCAAAAGTGGTTGCACATTTGAAAGAGTGTTTCCCAGGAGCAGCTATTTTAATTGTGTCAACTGCTGATAAATCAACTAAATACGATTTAGAAATGAAAACCGATTCTGCTGTTGTGCCATTGAATACAGCTCAAAAGCGATATGCTATCAAATCAGAATCGAGTTTCATTAATATGTACACGTTAATGGGTGGTGATGGTTCGATGATTCAGTGGGTAGAACAAGAACCTGCAAGAGCGAATAAAGATTACACGCATTTTAATCACAGAGGTGCAAAAGAAGCGGCTAATTTAATTTTTACCCAATTAAATAAAGGCTACGAAATGTATAAAGAATTGAGAAAAAAACGTAAAAAACCCACTGCTCCTGTGAAAAAAGATACTGTCATAATCAATAAAGATTCGGTTTATGAAGAATAGATTTTTGATGTTTTTATTGGGATTTTCTTTTTTTGGATTTGCTCAAGATACTTTATTGGTACCTATAGATTCTATTGAAGTAGAAGTTCCCGTTATTGATTCTATCGAAGTTACTTTTACAGGAAACGACATTCACAATCCGACTGCACTTTTGGCTTTTTATGAAAAAATGTACCAATTAGAGCAAAGTAAATTGGGTAAGATTAATATTGTTCATATTGGTGATTCGCATATTCAAGCGGATTTATTTACGGCTAAAATTCGTACTCAATTTCAAAAAGTGTATGGTAATGGTGGTTTTGGATTTACGTTTCCGTATAGCGTAGCTAAGACAAATAATAGTGCTCCAATTCGTTATTCAGCCTCAGGAAATTTTCAAAGTTTTCGAAATTTATATGCTGATGCTAATCGTCCAGTTGGTTTAAGCGGCTTTTCTATGGAAACCACTTCAAAAGATTTTGCGATTCAGTTGAATGTAAAAGATGCACAATATTATTTCACGAAATTGAAAGTAATCACGCCTCAGAATGTCAATTTATTTGATGTATCAATTTCTAATAAAAATATTGTAATTGAAAGAAAAGTTCCGAAAAAAATCACACATAAAGTCAAGCCAGGTGAAGTTTTAGGAGGAATTGCTGATAAATACAACGTTTCTTTAAAAGCTTTGAAAAAAGCAAACGGATTAAAAAGCGATATCATTCGCGATGGAAAAGTATTGACGATTCCAACGAAAGGAACACAATCAAAAACCACAACCAAAACGGAATATGTTCCTATCGAATTACAACCTTCGTTATTTTCAAACGATTATATTTCGGAAACGCATTTAGATAAAATCGCGATTGTTCCAAATCAAGAAATTGATGATTTTGCTTTAAACGGATTGGTTTTGGAAAATGATAATTCGGGTGTTATTTATCACAGTATTGGCGTAAATGGAGCAAAAGCTTCTGATTACAATAAATTCAGATTGTTTAATGAACAATTGCCAGCGTTAACTCCAGATTTAGTTATTATTTCGTTGGGAACGAATGAGAGTTTCGATAAACAATCGGGCGAACAATATTTTGCACATTTGGACCAAATGATACAAGGAATTAAAGAAAAAAATCCACAAGCATGTGTTTTGGTGATGACTTCGCCACCTTCGGTTTTACATCGAAAATATAAAAACACTTTCATTGAAAAATATGCTGAAATCATAGAAGACAATGCCCATGTGAAAAATTATGCGGTTTGGAATCTTTTGGATGTTTTTGGCGGCAATAAATCCATAAAACGCAATGCAGCAAAAGGCTATATGGCAAGGGACAAGGTTCATTATTCAAAAGCA
>NZ_JAIWOF010000122.1 GCF_020217025.1 Flavobacterium sp.
GGATATGAAAAACAAGGCGAATTGTTTTTTGAAGCTTTTTTACAATCATACGAATTATTTAAATCGACAAAGCAGTAGTGAAAGCACTTTTTAGCATACAAAATTGGTTTCTTGAAAATGTAGGGAATATCGATTTAGCCACCATTAAAAACTGGTTTTTATTCAACCCAAAACAACCACTATTATTTAATAGTGCAATTTTTTTAGGATTCTTTTTAGTTTTCTATATTATTTACATTTTATCTAGAAAAACCCATTATTTCCGCATTACTTATGTGGTGTTATTTTCTTTGTTTTTCTATTATAAATCAAGTGGAATATATTTTGGATTGTTGATTTTTTCATCGGTAGTCGATTATGCTTTATCGCGATTAATTTATGAAGAAGCCAAACAAGGGTATCGTAAATTTTACATGATATTGAGTTTGTTGATTAATTTGGGAATGTTAGCGTATTTTAAATATACCAATTTCTTCATTGATAATTACAACGCTCTTTTTAGTGGAAATATGAAGTTTGAAGATATTATTCTTCCTGTCGGAATTTCATTTTATACCTTTCAAACCTTAAGTTACACGATTGATGTATATCGAAGAGAATTAGAGCCTACGAAAAGTTTCATGGATTTCTTGTTTTTCGTATCGTTTTTCCCGCAATTAGTAGCAGGACCTATTGTAAGAGCAAGTGATTTCATTCCTCAGATTTATGAGAAATTAAAGTTAACGAAAGAAGATTTCAATCGTGCTTTATTCTTAATTATTGGAGGTTTATTAAAGAAAGCGGTGATTTCAGATTACATTTCGAGTAACTTTGTTGACCGTGTTTTTGATGCTCCAAACAGTTATACTGCTTTCGAAAATTTAATGGCATCTTACGGATATGCAATTCAAATTTATTGTGACTTTTCAGGATATTCTGATATTGCTATTGGATTAGCTTTATTGATGGGATTCTGGTTACCTGATAACTTTAGAACACCATACCAATCGGGATCTATTACTGAGTTTTGGAGAAGATGGCATATTTCACTTTCGAGTTGGTTGCGAGATTATTTATATATTTCTTTAGGCGGAAACCGAAAAGGCAAAATTAGAACCTATTTCAACTTATTCATGACGATGTTGCTTGGTGGATTATGGCACGGCGCTTCCTGGAAATTTGTAGTCTGGGGAGTTTTGCACGGATTAGCTTTGGTAGTAGAAAAATTCTTTGGACAGTTTATCAAGTTGCCTAAAAATGTATTTGTTAGAACCATTCAAGTTATTTTGACGTTCCATTTTGTGGTGTTTTGTTGGTTGTTTTTTAGAGCAAAAGATTTTACTACAGCATTTCAAATTGCAGACAATATTACCAAATTAACTTTCAATCTTGAGCAATGGCAAACCATTATTTTAGGATATAGAAATGTCTTTTTGTTAATCGCAATTGGAGTAGTTTGGCATTTTGTTCCAGTGAAAACATTAGCCGGAATGCAAAAAACATTTTCGACATTACCATTGGTTGCAAAAGCTGTTTTATTAGGATTGATTTATTGGGTAGTGTATGCCACAGCTTCAGCCGATACACAGCCGTTTATTTATTTTCAGTTTTAGTAACTTTTGTTACTCTTTTACATTTGTGTGTATTGTAACTTTGTTCTTTTAAAGCGAGATGAATAAAAAAGAAATCATAATTACGCTTGTAGGAGTTGTAGTCGGATTAATTTCGGGTTATGCTTATTACCATTATATTGGATGTGTTTCTGGAACCTGTTCTATCACTTCGAAACCATTAAATAGTACTTTGTACGGAGGTGTATTAGGAGGATTATTCTTCAACATGATAGGTGATTTTTTTAAGAAGAAGAAATCCTAATTGCTTGTGTAACAATTGTTGCCTAATGCTTTTACAATTTGTGTAAATTTGTTGAATGAAATTTTCTGTTCACATACTATGTGTTTATCTGTTGCTTTTGGTGGCTTTGCCGTCTGTAAGAGCAATGAAAATCTTGGTGAGTGAAAATTGTGAACAAACCTGCCATAAATCAGATTCTGAATCTTCAGGTTGCGAGAAAGGAAAAATCATCATGAGTTTGAATTTCAGTCCCGTTCAATTTGTAGGTGAATTGGATTTTAAACCTGAAATTATTTTCCCTGAATTTCAAATCGAAAAAGAACAATCGAATTACGAGAAAATCTTTATTTCTAAATACCAAGATTCCATTTGGCATCCGCCGAAGTTTTTCATTTCCTAACTTAAAAAGTTGATTTTCATGTTTGTGTTCTTACACAAGCTTAACTTATAATGGAATAAAATGAAAAATATTTTAATCGTGTTTTTGTTGGCTTTTTTTCAGTCAACAACAGCACAAACTACCTTTGAATATGATGTGGTGCTAACTCCCGTTACAGTTTCAGGATTACCGGGATTGCATTCGTATGCTTTTGCGCAGCACAATGGAAAATGGCTAATCATTGGAGGTCGAAAAGATGGTGTTCATGCGCGCCAACCTTTTAATGCTTTTCCAGGAGCGAAAAACAATACCGATATTTATGTGGTTGATATTGCAACGCAACAATCGTGGTCAGCTTCAGTGAATTCGCTTCCGACAGGAATCAAAGAACAATTGCAATCGACCAACATGAATTTTTATCAAGATGGTGATGCTTTATTTATTGTTGGAGGATATGCGTATTCTACAACAGCTGCCGATCATAAAACGTTCAATAATTTGACTTCGGTTGATGTACCTAATTTGATTAACGCTATTGTGGCGGGAACTCCAATTACTTCGTATTTCAAGCAAATCACCCATGATGTTTTTGCTATTACAGGTGGACAATTGGGTAAAATTGGGAATACGTTTTATTTGGTAGGCGGACATCGTTTTGATGGTCGATACAATCCGATGAATAATCCAACTTTTACTCAAACCTATTCCAATGCTATCCGAAAATTTACGATTGATAACTCGGGAAGCAATTTGAGTTATGCCAATTATGAAGAAATAGTGGATGCGGTTCATTTACATCGTCGCGATTATAATTTGTTGCCTCAAATATTTCCTAATGGAGAATTAGGTTACACGATTTCGTCTGGTGTATTTCAAATTGCAGTGGATTTACCGTTTTTATATCCAGTTGATATTAAAGCAGGAGGTTATTTTCCACAGACGCAATTTAATCAATATTTGAGCAATTATCACAGTGGGAAGGCTTGTTTGTATGATGCTACCAATAACAGAATGCACAATTTGTTTTTTGGTGGAATAAGTCAATATTACTATCAAAATGACACTTTATTGCAAGATGATACGGTGCCATTTGTGAAAACTATAAGTAGAACAACACGTTTTGCAGATGGAAGTTTACTCGAATATCAATTACCCATCGAGATGCTAAATTTAAAAGGCGCTGGAGCCGAATTTATTCCGAATGAAAATTTACCGCATTATGCAAACGAAGTTATTCAGTTGTCGAATATTACAGCGGATGAATTTGTAATTGGATATTTATTTGGAGGCATTCAAAGTTCTTCAACATCAGCGTTTACCGATAATCAAACTAGTTTGACTAGTGCTGATCCAACGGTTTACCAAGTTGAATTAGTTAAAAATCCGTTATTAAGCACACCTCAAATTGATGGTAAAAATCCGTTTTCGTTTACGGTTTCTCCTAATCCAACATCAAATGATACGGTTAGAATTCAATTTGACATGCCTTATTCGGCTAAAGTCAATTATATTCTAACTACTTTAGATGGTAAAATTGCAGAAGAAGGAGAAATCGAAGATGTGAAAGCAGGAACAAATGTTATGAACTTTAGTTTGGCTTCGGCTAAGTCAGCGTTTGTAATTATTACTTTTGTTTTTGACGACAAATTTTATGTGTCTCAAAAAGTGATAAAAAAGTGATACTGTTAAATTAATAAAAAATTAAGAGTACTATTTCTAAAATTATATATATTTGTAATAGCACAACACAAACAAAAAAGAATAAATAACAATTTAAAAAATACACAAAATGAAAAAATTAGTTTCTATCATGGCTGTTGCCGCTTTTATGTTATCAATGAATGTTAATGCTCAAGAGCCTAAACAAAAAGCAAAAAAAGAAACAGCTAAAACTGAAAAATCTTGTTCAACTGCAGATAAAAAATCTTGTGGTTCAGAAGCTAAATCAGGAGGATGTTGTTCATCTAAAAAAGCTGCTGAGAAAAAAGCGGAATAGTTTTATTCAAAATAAATTTAGAACGCCTCGATTTTATCGAGGCGTTTTTTTATGTAACAAATGTTGCTGTAGCACAAATACATAACATCTAAATTTGATTTTATAAAGCGAAAAAATATGTCAAAAATAGTTGTTTTAGGTGCTGGTATAGCTGGACATACAGCGGCAGCTCACTTAAGAAGAAAATTAGGTAAGGAACACGAAGTTTTAGTAGTGTCTCCCAATAGAAATTACCAATGGGTTCCCTCAAATATATGGGTTGGAATAGGTAGAATGAAATCTAAAGAAGTAATTTTTCCTCTAGAACCTTTATATAAAAGAAAAGGTATTGGTTACAAGCAAGCAAAAGCTGTTTCCTTTCATCCAGAAGGAGATGGTTCTGAACAAAAACCTTATATTTTAGTGGAAGGCGTTTTTGGAGATAATTTAGGAAAACAAGAAAAAGTGACCTACGATTATCTTATTAATGCTACCGGCCCAAAATTAGCTTTTGATATGACGGAAGGATTAGTACCTGAAACGAACAAAGTGTATTCCGTTTGTACTTATGATCATGCTGAAAAAGCTTCAGAAGCTCTTCATAAATTAATAGACCAACTGAAAAAGTCAGATAAAAAATCAAAGATTTTAATTGGAACAGGTCATGCTAAAGCAACGTGTCAAGGCGCAGCTTTTGAATATATTTTGAATGTAGAAAAAGAATTGCAAAAATTTGGTGTTCGAGATAAAGCTGAAATTACATGGATTTCCAATGAATACGAATTAGGTGATTTTGGAATGGATGGTATGTTGATGGAATACAATGGTTTCAATATGAAATCAAAAGATATGGTGGAAATGATTTTTGAAGATCGTGGCATCAAATGGATTTTAGGTGCTGGTGTAACTAAAGTAGAAGACGGAATCGTACACTATGAAAATTTAGAAGGAGAATACAAAACAGAAACTTTTGATTTTGGAATGCTTATTCCTGCTTTCTCTGGACATGGTTTTCAAGCCTACGACAAAGACGGACAGAATATTATCGAAAAATTATTCAGAGGTTTCATGGTAGTTGATGCTGATTATACACCAAAACCTTATGAAGAATGGACGGTTCAAGATTGGCCAGAAACATATCAAAATCCAAGCTATAAAAATATTTTCGCACCTGGAATTGCTTTCGCACCACCACATACGATATCAAAACCAAGAAAAAGTAAAAACGGAACCGAAATTTTCCCAGCTCCACCACGAACTGGTATGCCTTCTGGAATTACAGCAAAATTAGTAGCTGATAATATTATAGATTCAATCAAAACTGGAAAAGAATCATTACATCATAAAGGTTCATTAGGAAATATGGGAGCTGCTTGTATTGCATCAGCAGGTTATGGAATGACGCAAGGAAGTGGTGTAAGTATTACAACCTATCCCATTGTTCCCGATTATAAAAAATATCCAAATACAGGTGGAAGAGACATTAAAAAAACTTTTGGAGATATCGGTTTAGCAGGACATTGGGTGAAATTATCCTTACACTACGCTTTTATTTACAAAGCAAAAATGAAACCTTTTTGGTGGTTAATTCCTGAATAAAATTTTAAAATTATGACACAAAGAATATCAAACGCACAGCGTTCCAAAATGCAAAATCCATTGATTCAATTATTCAAATTCTTTTATTTAAACATTAGAATTTTAAAAATTGTGGCAGGTGGACATGGTGGAACAAGAAAGTAATAATCATTTTGAAGATGATGATTGTTTTTAGTTTTATTGGTTAGTCAGAGCGTCTTTTACAGGCGCTCTTTCTTTTTGTAACAATTGTCACAAGGCTGTGTAACTCATGTTACCGACTACCTTTTTTTACGAACGTACATTTGTATTGTTAATTAAGAATAAAACTAACTATGAAAAAAATCAATTTAATAATCGTACTTGGATTGGTGTCTATTTCTGCTCTTGCGCAAGATACTTTGAGGATTTCAAAAAATGATTTATTACAGAAAGTCACTGAAAATAATCTACAAATTAAAGTGGCAGAAAAATCATTTCAGTCTGCAAAAGCGGATTATCGTCAATCGAATGCACTCTTTTTGCCCAATATTAATGTTTCGCATACAGGAATAGTCACAACCAATCCATTAATGGCTTTTGGTTCGAAATTAAATCAAGAAATCTTGACGGCCTCCGATTTTAATCCGGCATTATTAAATAATCCTGATAAAACGCAAAATTTTGCCACCAAAATAGAAGTACAACAACCACTTATCAACTTAGATGGTTTGTATGGAAGACAAGCTGCAAGAGCTAAAATGGATGCTTTTCAATTACAAACTGAGCGCACTAAAGAATATTTAGAACTTGAAGTTTCAAAAGCCTACATGCAATTGCAATTGGCTTATAAAGCAGTAAAAGTTTTAGAAAAAGCAAATTCAACGGCACAAGGCAATTTAAAATTGGTAGAAAACTATTTCAAAAACGGAATGCTACAAAAAACAGATTTATTAAATGTTCAAGTTCGTGTGAATGAAATCGCTAATCAATTGCAATATGCTAAATCCAATGTGCAAAATGCTTCGGATTATTTAGCGTTCCTATTGAATGAAGATATGTCTGGAAAAACTTATAAGCCAGTAGAAGCATTAGATAATGCAATTGTCATTGAAAGTATCAACACAACACTTTCTGATTCTAGAAAAGATATTCAAGCGATGCAAAAATCAGCAGAAGCGTATCAAAAAATGTTTCAATCTTCTAAATTCGGCTTCTTACCACGATTAAATGCTTTTGGAAGTTACGAATTGTATGACCAACATGTGTTCCAAACTTCAGCCAAAGGATATGTTGTAGGAGCACAATTATCATGGAATGTTTTCGATGGCTATAAAAACATCGGAAAAACGCAAAAAGCAAAAGCAGATTTTGAAAAAGCAACGGTTGAAACCGAACAATACAAAAAACAAAGTCAGTTAGAACTGAACAAAACCAATCGTCAATTACTTGATGCAGAAAATAAAGTGAATTTATCCAAATTAGCTTTTGAACAATCGCAAGAAGCTTTTAGAATTCGTCAAAACCGATTCACACAAGGATTAGAAAAAACTACCGATTTACTAATGGCTGAAACGCAAATGGCGCAAAAAGAATTAGAGCATTTGCAAGCCGTTTTCGAATATAACTTTACCAAACAATACTTACAATTTTTAACGAAATAAGACTATGAAAAAAATAATAACAATCATCACACTATCATCCCTAATCTTAACTTCTTGTGGAAGTGATAAAAAAGAAAATATTACTGATTTACCTGCAATTCCAGTAAAAATAGCGGGTAATTTAGAAAGTTCTAATAGTCCATACATAACGGCAAGTGGAAAAATAGAATCTGAAAATAGTGCTAATTTAAGTACTAGAATGATGGGTTATATAACCAAAGTCAATGTAAAAGTGGGACAAAATGTTTCAGCTGGACAACTTTTGGTAAGCATCAATAATACGGATTTACAAGCAAAAAAAGCACAAGTAGATGCTTCAATCACACAAGCTACAGCTGCTTACAACAACGCGAAAAAAGATTATGATCGTTTTGTGAATTTGTTTGGGCAACAATCG
Organism: Flavobacterium sp.; assembly: GCF_020217025.1. Taxonomy (GTDB): domain Bacteria; phylum Bacteroidota; class Bacteroidia; order Flavobacteriales; family Flavobacteriaceae; genus Flavobacterium. The sequence goes on from NZ_JAIWOF010000122.1 coordinate 7,806, forward strand.
GCTTCTCAAAAAGAATTAGACGATATGACGGCTCGCTACGAAATGGCAAAAGCAGGTTTAGAAGCAGCCAAACAAATGAGTAATGAAGTGATGGCGCAGTTTTCTTATTCGAATATCACCGCTCCATTTTCAGGAACAGTTACCAATACTTTCGTAAAAGAAGGCGATATGGCAAACCCAGGAATGCCTTTAGTAAGTATTGAAGGCGCTTCAAGATTACAAGTAACCGCAATGGTTTCAGAAAGTGATATTTCCAATGTAAAAAACGGAATGCCAGTTAAAATCAACGTGAAATCGTTAAATAAAGAAGTTACTGGAAAAGTTTCTGAAGTGAGTTTATCCGCAAAAAATACAGGAGGACAATATTTGGTGAAAGTTACTTTGGATAAAATGGATAAAGAAATCTTATCTGGAATGTTTGTCAACGTACAATTTCCAACGGCTAAAAAAGAAACGACTGCTGTAAAATCGGATGTGGTTTTGGTTCCTGAAAGCGCTTTAGTAAAACAAGGACAGTTAACCGGAATTTACACAGTAGGAAGTGGTAATGTCGCTATTCTAAGATGGTTAAGAATCGGAAAAACATTCGGAAATCAGGTAGAAGTGTTATCAGGATTATCAGCAGACGAGCAATATATCGTTTCAGCAGAAGGTAAATTATTCAACGGAGCGAAGGTTAGTGTTCAGTAAAAAGAATGCTATAAACATTTAAACTTAAAAACAATGCAAGAAGGTATATCAGGTAAAATAGCCAATTTCTTTATCAACTCTAAATTAACCATTTTATTGATGGTGGCGTTGATGATTATTGGTACATATAGTTCGTTTTTAATTCCAAGGGAAGAAGAACCACAAATTAACGTTCCTATGGCCGATGTTATGGTCATGTATCCTGGCGCAAGTCCGTCTGAGATAGAAAATAGAGTGGTAAAACCATTAGAAAAAATTATTGGTAACATCAAAGGAGTTGAGCACATTCACAGCATGGCGATGAATGGCTATTCTATGATGGTGGTGCAATTTTATGTAGGTGAAAACAGTGAAGATTCGTATGTAAAATTATACGACGAATTGATGAAAAACCGCACTATGTTTCCAGAAGGAGTTATGCAACCTATCGTAAAAACTCGCTCTATAGACGATGTTCCGATGTTAGGATTAACGCTTTGGAGTGAAAAATACGATGATTTCCAATTACGTCAAATAGCAGAAGAAGTTACTTCAGAAGTTGAAAAAGTAAAAGACGTTGCCATTACTAAAGAAATCGGTGGTAGAACACGTGAGCTAAAAGTAGTTTTAGACAAAGATAAAATGGCTGAAAATGGTGTAGATGCTTTGGGCATTATGCAGATGATTCAAGCCAACAACGGTAGTTCGCAATCAGGAAGTTTTGTTCAAAATGATACAGAGTATTTAGTTACAACAGGTAAATTTTTAGCCACTTCAGAAGATGTAGAAAACTTGGTAGTAGGAGTGAATAATAACATGCCTGTTTACTTAAAACAAGTCGCTACAATTCAAGACGGACCACAAACACCTAAGAATTATGTGTCTTTTGGTTACGGAAAAGCGAATGAGAAATTTTCAAAACATAATTCGGAATATCCTGCTGTTACCATTTCGATAGCGAAAGTAAAAGGTGCCGATGCGATGCAGATTTCAGAGAAAATCATTTCTAAAGTTGAAAGCTTAAAGAAAAATATTATTCCTGCCGATGTGCATGTAGAAGTAACTCGTAATTACGGAGAAACGGCTTCGCACAAAGTAGGAGAGTTGTTGTTGCACTTAGGTGTTGCTATTATTGCGGTAACGGTTTTGGTAATGTTAGCTATGGGTTGGAGAGGTGGATTAGTGGTTTTCTTCTCAGTTCCATTAACCTTTGCTTTGACTTTATTTAGTTACTATTTATTAGGATATACCCTAAACCGAATTACCCTTTTTGCCCTAGTTTTCGTAGTGGGTATTGTGGTTGACGATAGTATTATTATTGCCGAAAACATGCATCGTCATTTCAAAATGAAGCGACTGCCATTCAAACAAGCGGCAATTTATGCAATTAATGAAGTAGGTAATCCAACGATTTTAGCAACGTTTACTGTGATTGCAGCGATTTTACCTATGGCTTTCGTATCTGGAATGATGGGACCTTATATGAGTCCAATGCCGATTGGAGCTTCGATTGCGATGATATTATC
>NZ_JAIWOF010000123.1 GCF_020217025.1 Flavobacterium sp.
GTTGTTTGTAGCTTTGACTGTTACACCTTATTTGGGTTATCATTTATTACATGAAAAAGACGAGCAAGAGCAAAAAGAAGAACAAGGTTTAGAAACTTCTAGAATTTATAAAATTTACAAAAAAATTGAGCAACCGCTTTTAGACAACTCTAAGAAACGTAATCTAATGTTTTTGATTACAGGTGTTTTGTTAATCGGTTCAGTTTTGATGTTTTTTACAAAATCGGTAGCGGTGAAAATGTTGCCTTTTGATAACAAAAACGAATTCCAAGTGGTAATCGATATGCCAGAAGGAACTACATTAGAAAGAACCGCAGCGGTTACTAAAGAGATTGCACAATATCTTTCAACAGTTCCTGAAGTGGTGGATTATCAAAATTATATAGGTGCATCTGCTCCAATAACCTTTAACGGTTTGGTACGTCATTACGATATGCGCGGTGGAAGCAATATGGCGGATATTCAAGTGAATTTATTACACAAAGAAGATAGAGATTTACAAAGTCACGATATAGCAAAAGTAGTGCGTCCAGAAGTACAAAAAATTGCTAAAAAATATGGTGCTAATGTAAAAATTGTTGAAGTTCCGCCAGGACCACCCGTTTTATCTACTTTAGTGGCTGAGGTTTACGGACCTGATTATGAAGAGCAAATTAAAGTGGCGAATCAAGTGAAAACCATTTTAGAAACTACTTCTGATGTAGTAGATACGGATTGGATGGTAGAAGCTCCTCAAGTAGAATACAAATTGGAAGTGGATAGAGAAAAAGCCATGTTAAATGGAATTGCTCCACAGCAAGTAGTCGGTAATTTGACTTATTTGTTAAGAGAAATGCCAGTTTCTAACTTGTATGATGAACGTTCGAATAACCCTGTAGGAATCACACTATCCTTAGCAGACAAAGACAAAACTTCGATGCAAGACATTCAAAATTTGAAAATCAAAGGAAGTCGTGGTAATGTTGTTCCTGTGAGTGATTTGGTAAAAGTTACTACGGATACTTTACAAAATACCATTTATAGAAAAGATCAAAAACGAGTAGTATATGTTTTAGCCGATATGGCAGGAGCCTTAGAAAGTCCGGTTTATGCGATTTTGGGAATGAATGAGAAGTTAGAAAAAATGCAATTACCAAAAGGTTACAAAGTAAACGAATTGTATATCGGTTCACCATCAGACGAAAGTGATTTCACTGTAAAATGGGATGGCGAATGGCAAATTACTTTAGAAGTGTTTCGTGATTTAGGAGCAGCGTTCTTAGTTGTAATTATCGTGATTTACATGCTGATTGTAGGTTGGTTTCAAAATTTCAAAACACCTTTAGTCATGATGGTTGCGATTCCGCTTTCTTTGGTCGGAATTGTGTTAGGTCACTGGTTGTTAGGGGCTTTCTTTACTGCAACTTCATTTATTGGAATGATTGCTTTAGCGGGAGTCATGGTGCGAAATTCAGTCTTGCTGATTGACTTTATCGAAATTCGTTTGAACGATGGAATTCCAATGAAACAAGCTATCATTGAAGCTGGAGCCGTTAGAACCACTCCAATTTTATTAACGACTGGAGCAGTGGTAATCGGAGCCTCAATTATCTTGTTTGATCCAATTTTTCAAGGATTAGCTATTTCGTTAGTCGCAGGAGCGATTGTTTCAACATTGTTGACATTAATCGTGGTGCCTTTGATTTACTACATTGTAGAACGAAAAAAATGGGAGAAAAATAATTAAATAACAACCTGACAGGTTTCAAAAACCTGTCAGGTTTAAATAAAAAAAACATGAAATTAGTAGTAATCACCGCCATAGCAGATTTTGAAAAAGATATCAAAAAAATGCTAAAAGAAGCAAAAGTAAAATCCTATTCGTACCGCGATGTAAAAGGTTTTAGAGATGCTTCAGAAGAAAGTGTAGAAGATAATTGGTTTGGTTCGGAAATGAATGAAACTGATTCGGTAGTGTTTTATGCTTTCATTTTACAACAAAATTTAGATGCTCTATTTGATGAGGTCACAGAATTTAATAAAAAACTTGAATCAGTTTCAAAAGTACATTTAGCCGTTTTATCGGTAGAAAAATATAATTAAAAATCAAAAATTATGATCAACAGAATTGTTAGAGCAGTAGCTGGAACCTTTATTATTTTAAGTGTTCTTTTAGGAATGTATGTAAACCAAAATTGGTATTGGTTTACCCTTTTTGTAGGAGCCAATTTGCTTCAATCTTCTTTCACTAAATGGTGTTTAATGGAAGATATTTTAAGAAAAGTATTTAAGATTCAAGATTAAATTATACTATTTTTCATAATTTAGCGTTAACAAACAAAACAAAAAATTATGAAAAAACTAAAATTAATTTCAATTTTATCATTTCTTTTCTTGCTGAACGTAGCTTCCATGTGTAGCGACGATGATGATACTTCAAGTCAAGTGTCAAATCCGACAGAAATTACTTCGACTGTAACAGATGGGCAGTGGATAGTAACTTTATATAAAGAGAATGATGTGGTAAAAACCAATAATTACTCAGGTTATAATTTTACGTTTGGAACTGATAGTGCTTTATCTGCTACTAATGGAACTACAACACAATCGGGTGATTGGAGTACTTACGCCGATAGTGGTTACACTAAGTTAGATATGATGTTTACTGCACTTGACGGTCCCTTTGAAGAAATTAGCGAAGATTGGAATGTGATTTCTAGAACCGCTACTAAAATCGAATTAAAGCACGTAAGTGGTGGTGATGGTAGTATTGATTATCTTACTTTAGAAAAAGATTAAAATCAATAAATTATAATAAAAAACCAGCTTTTTATAGCTGGTTTTTTTATTTAAAACAAACCTATTTTCTCACTTTGCAACTTTATAACTTTATCTTATCTTTGCACTTCATTAAACAAAAACAGAATCATGTTTGATAATTTAAGCGATAAGTTAGATAAAGCGTTTCATATATTAAAAGGACACGGTAAAATTACCGATGTTAACGTTGCCGATACTCTTAAAGAAGTTCGTAGAGCTTTATTAGATGCCGACGTAAATTTTAAAATTGCAAAAGATTTTACTACAAGAGTAAAAGAAAAAGCAATTGGTGAAAACGTATTAACTACGTTACAACCTGGTCAGTTAATGATTAAAATCGTTAAAGATGAGTTGACTGAATTAATGGGTGGTGATGCTGCTGGAGTAAATCTTTCTGGAAATCCTTCTGTAATCTTAATGTCGGGTTTACAAGGTTCTGGTAAAACTACTTTTTCTGGAAAATTAGCGAACTTTCTAAAAACTAAAAAGAATAAAAAACCTTTATTGGTTGCTTGTGATATCTATCGTCCTGCAGCAATTAATCAGTTGCACGTAGTAGGTGGACAAATTGGTGTTGAAGTATATTCAGAACCAGAAAATAAAAATCCTGTTGAAATTGCTCAAAATGCTATCAAACATGCAAAAGCGAATGGTTTCAACGTAGTCATCATCGATACCGCTGGTCGTTTGGCTGTGGATGAGGAAATGATGAACGAAATCGCTAATGTTCACAAAGCAATTCAACCACAAGAAACGTTATTTGTTGTGGATGCGATGACTGGACAAGATGCGGTAAACACAGCAAAAGCTTTCAACGATAGATTGAATTTTGACGGAGTTATCTTAACGAAGTTAGATGGTGATACGCGTGGTGGAGCAGCAATTTCGATTAAATCGGTAGTGAATAAACCAATTAAATTCATCGGTACTGGTGAAAAAATGGAAGCTATCGATGTGTTTTATCCAAATCGTATGGCGGATAGAATCTTAGGAATGGGAGACGTAGTTTCCTTAGTGGAAAGAGCACAAGAGCAATACGACGAAGAAGAAGCAAGAAAATTACAAAAGAAAATCGCTAAAAACGAATTTGGTTTTGACGATTTCTTAGCGCAAATTCAGCAAATCAAGAAAATGGGGAACATGAAAGACCTTGTTGGAATGATTCCAGGTGCTGGAAAAGCGTTAAAAGATGTTGAAATTGAAGACGATGCGTTCAAACATATTGAAGCTATCATCCAATCGATGACACCAGCTGAAAGAAGTAAACCATCATTAATTGATGTAAAACGTAAAACCAGAATTGCCAAAGGTTCGGGAACAAAAATTGAGCAAGTCAACCAATTGATGAAACAATTCGACCAAATGAGCAAAATGATGAAAATGATGCAAGGTGGCGCGGGTAAAAACCTGATGAAAGCCATGGGCGGAATGAAAGGCATGAGATAATAAGTAGAGACGCGATTCATCGCGTCTTTTTTATAGCATAAAAACAACAAACAACACAACAAAATGCAATTATTAGACGGAAAAAAAGTATCGGAAGATATTAAAAATGAGATTGCGGCTGAGGTAGCGCAAATGAAAGCCAAAGGTGAAAAAGTTCCTCATTTAGCAGCCATTATCGTTGGGAATGACGGAGCAAGTTTAACCTATGTAGGAAGCAAAGTAAAATCGTGCGAGCGAGTAGGATTTGAATCGACTTTGATTAAAATGCCAAGTACCACTTCGGAAACAGAGCTTTTGAAAAAAATCAAAGAATTGAATGAGAATGATGATATTGATGGATTCATTGTTCAGTTGCCTTTGCCAAAACAAATCGATACCCAAAAAATTATTGAAGCGATTGATCCAAGTAAAGATGTAGATGGTTTTCATCCTGAAAACTTTGGAAAAATGGCGTTAGATATGTCTACTTTTATTCCAGCTACACCTTTTGGAATTTTAGAATTATTAGAACGTTATAATGTGCCAACCGATGGTAAACACACTGTAGTTATCGGAAGAAGCCACATCGTAGGAAGACCAATGGGAATTTTAATGGGAAGAAAAGGATTTCCTGGGAATTCAACTGTAACTGTTACGCACAGTCATTCTAAAAATATCAATCAAATTACGTCTCAAGCCGATATTATTATTTCTGCATTAGGAGTTCCAAACTTTTTGAAAGCAGAAATGGTTAAAGATGATGTAGTAGTAATCGACGTAGGAATCACTAGAGTAGAAGACGAAACTACTGAAAAAGGATATAGAATTGTAGGAGACGTAGACTACGAAAACGTTTCTAAAAAAGCTTCATTCATTACGCCAGTTCCAGGGGGAGTTGGACCTATGACAATTGCAATGTTGTTGAAAAATACTTTGTTAGCAAGAGAGCAGAAGAGAAATAGATAATAACAAAACCAAATAAAATTAAAAAGCCATTTCAAACGAAATGGCTTTTCTTTTATCTTTTCTGATAATCCGAAGTAAAGAATAATTCTACTGTTGGATATTTTTGTTGTGTCATTTGGATAGAAAAGTCGCTATCGGCTAAGAACACCAATTGTCCGTATTTATCATGACCTAAGAATTTTTGTTTCACACGTTTAAATTCGGCAAACTCGGTATTTTTAGGATCTTGTGGTTTTACCCAACATGCTTTAAACGCAGGGAAAGTTTCATACGTACATTTCGCACCATATTCATGCTCTAAGCGGTATTGAATAACTTCATATTGAAGCGCTCCTACGGTTCCAATTACTTTTCTTCCGTTCATTTCTAAGGTAAACAACTGCGCCACACCTTCGTCCATTAACTGGTCAACTCCTTTTTCTAGTTGTTTTGCTTTTAATGGGTCAGCGTTATTAATGTATCTAAAATGCTCTGGAGAGAAACTCGGAATTCCTTTGAAATTCATGATTTCGCCTTCGGTTAATGTATCTCCAATTTTGAAGTTTCCTGTATCGTGTAAACCTACGATATCTCCTGGATATGAAATATCAACAATTTCTTTTTTCTCAGCAAAAAACGCATTCGGACTCGAGAATTTTAAATTCTTTCCTAAACGAACATGTAAATACGGTTTGTTTTTTTCAAACGTTCCCGATACAATTTTGATAAAAGCCAAACGGTCTCTGTGTTTTGGATCCATGTTAGCATGAATTTTAAATACAAATCCGCTTAATTTTTCTTCTTCTGGTCTTACTAATCTGGTGTCTGATTCTTTTGGTCTAGGAGTTGGAGCAATTTCAACGAAACAGTCTAACAATTCGCGAACACCAAAATTATTCAAAGCCGAACCAAAGAACACCGGTTGTAAATCGCCTTCCAAATATTCTTCACGGCTAAATGGAGGATACACTTCATCGATTAATTCCAATTCTTCTCTTAATCGGTTTGCTGGTTTTTCACCAATAATTCCTTCTAATTCTGGACTGTTGATGTCGTTAAAAGCAATCGTTTCTTCAATATTTTTACGACTATCCCCTTCAAAAAGGTTGATATTCTTTTCCCAAATATTATAAATTCCTTGAAAATCGTATCCCATTCCAATTGGAAAACTCAATGGTGTAACGCGAAGTTTTAGTTTTTTCTCTACTTCATCCATCAAATCGAAGGCATCTTTTCCTTCACGGTCTAATTTGTTAATGAAAACAATCATCGGAATGTTTCGCATTCTACAAACTTCTACCAATTTTTCAGTTTGTTCCTCAACCCCTTTTGCAACGTCAATTACAACAATTACACTATCAACAGCGGTTAACGTTCTAAACGTATCTTCTGCAAAGTCTTTGTGACCTGGTGTATCTAAGATGTTGATTTTTTTATCTTTATAATTGAAAGCCAAGACCGAAGTCGCAACCGAAATTCCTCTTTGTCTCTCAATCTCCATGAAATCGGAAGTAGCACCTTTTTTAATTTTATTACTTTTTACGGCTCCAGCTTCCTGAATTGCGCCTCCAAACAACAATAATTTCTCGGTTAAAGTCGTTTTTCCGGCATCGGGATGCGAGATAATTCCAAAAGTTCGTCTTCTTGCTATTTCTTCTATAAAACTCATTATTCAAAATTTTGTGCAAAAGTAACTTTTTTTTGCAGAAATTTCTGTTAATAGTCGCTTATAAATGTTGTGGAATAGTCTCGAATTGTTATTTTTGTCGATTACAACTTAAAATGTATAAATTAATATGAAAATTAATCGCCTACTTATTTTTGGTTTTTTACTTGTTCAATCGTTTTTGTTTGCCCAAACGAAAGAAGTTTTATTTACGATTGACAATCATCCGTATTACACAGATGAATTTATTAGAGTTTACAATAAAAATTTAGATTTAGTTAAAGATGATTCTCAGAAAGATTTAGACAAATATTTGGATTTGTTTCTTGGGTACAAATTAAAAGTTGAAAAAGCGAATAAAATAGGTTTGCAAAACGGAACTTCGTATCAAAACGAGTTGAAATCATATAGAAATCAATTATCTAAGAATTATGTTAATGATTCTAAAGTTACCAACGAATTGGTGCATGAAGCTTATGATAGAATGCAACAAGAAGTTAGAGCTTCACATATTTTAATTTTAGTTGACGAAGGCGCATTGCCACAAGATACTTTAAAAGCGTACAATAAAATTTTAGATATTAAAAAAAGATTAGATGCTAGAGAAGACTTCGTAACTGTTGCAAAACAAACATCTGAAGATCCATCGGTAAAAGAAAATAATGGTGATTTAGGTTATTTTTCTGCCTTTAGAATGGTATATCCGTTTGAAAATGCGGCTTATAAAACTAAAGTTGGACAGGTTTCAAAACCATTCCGCACTCGTTTTGGATATCATATTGTAAAAGTAGTTGATAAAAGAGCGAATAGAGGAGAAGTTACGGTGGCTCACATTATGATTGTTAAGCCAAATATTCCTGATGCAGCGCAACATGAAAAAGCAAAAGCTACTATTGAAGATATTTATAAAAAAATTCAACAAGGAGAAAGCTTTGAGGCTTTGGCCCAACAATTTTCGGAAGACAAATCTTCTGCTTCAAAAGGAGGAGTATTACAACGTTTTGGTTCGGGGCAATTGAGTTCAGAAGAATTTGAAAATGTGGCTTTTGAATTAAAAGATAAAAATCAAATTTCGGCTCCTTTTCAATCGCAATTTGGATGGCATATTATTAAATTGATTGAGAAACATCCGGTTCGTTCTTTTGATGATATGAAAGGGGAATTAGAAGATAAAATTAGAAAAGACGAGCGTTCTTTATTAATTACAAATTCATTAGCTAAAAAATTAAGAGCAAAATATACTGTTGTTAAAGATGTTAAAGCATTGGCTCAAGTTAAAAAATCAGTAACAGATGCTTTTTATTCTCAAACTTGGGAAGTGCCTGCAATTACTAAAGAAGGAAATGTAACGGTTTTAACTATTGATAAAACAAAGAAAATAACTTCGCCAACGTTCCTTAATTTTGTGTATTCGCAACAAAAATCAAATATTAAAACTAAACCAGTTACTAAATTAACGGATGAATTGTTCGAGAAATTTACAGACGAACAGTTAATTGGTTATTATAATGAAAATTTAGAAAACGAATTTCCTGAGTTTAGATATGTGATGGATGAATATCGTGATGGTTTATTGTTGTTTGATTTGATGGAAAAAGAAATTTGGAACAGAGCCAAATCCGACACAACAGGTTTAATGAATTTCCACAAAGCCAATATTCAAAACTACCAGTGGAAAAAAAGATATAATGTAGATATTTTGTCGTCAACAGATAAAGGTACTATTGAAAAAGCTCAAAAATTCCTTAAAAAAGGGAAGTCAATTGATTATATCAAAGAAAAGTTAAATCAAGATGGTAAGGTAAACATCATGGTAAAATCTGGTCTTTACGAAGAAGATTATGATATTTTATCACAATATCCAAATGTTAAAACTGGAGTAACTTCAGTAGTTAATAAAGATAAGTACTATTTTGTAGTCAATGTTAAGGATACAAAAGAAGCAGGTCCAAAAGAATTTATCGATTGTAAAGGAAGAGTCATTAGCGATTACCAACAGTATTTGGAAAACAATTGGGTTGATGAATTGAAAAGGGAATTCCAAATTAAAGTGAATACAGATGTATTTGCAAAAGTAAAACAGCAATTAGCAAAATAGCAATATGAGGTTTTGGATTACAATATTTTTACTTAGCGCTATGGTTGTTTCGTGCGATTATTTTAAAGCACCAAAGAAACCAAAAGCAATAGCACGTGTGGGTGAAAATTATTTATTCCAAGATGATATTGTAGATTTAGTACCAAAAGGGACTTCGAAAAAAGATAGTATTGCGATAGTAAAAGCGTTTATTGATAGATGGGCTACTCAAAAATTATTATTTGAAGCAGCGGAACGTAATATAGGAAAGGACAAGGCCTCTGAATTTAATGCGTTAATCGATCAGTATAAAGTTGATTTGTACACAAAAGATTATATTGAAAGTTTGGTTGTTAGACAAATAGATACAGTTGTTTCTGAGGCTCAAATTGAAGCGTATTATGCAAAAAATAAGCAGTATTTTAAAAATTCTTCAGAGTTGGTAAAACTTCGTTATATTAATTTAGTTAAAGAAAATCCAAAATTCGCAAAAATTAAATCAAAGTTTAGTTCCTTTACCAAAAAAGATAGAAAAGAGTTAGAACAGCTTGCGGTTCAGTTCAAAAGTTATGCTTTTAATGATTCTATCTGGGTGGATATTAATCAGGTTTATGAAAAAATTCCGTTTATTAATTTAGAGAATAAACAAAAATATATTTCAAGTGGTATGAATTTTCAATATCCTGATTCTACAACGGTTTGGTTGGTTAAAGTGAATAATGTTTTGCCAAAAGATAGTCCAACACCTTTGGAATTTTTAAGACCCACAATAAAACAAATTATCATTAATAATAGAAAGTTAGATTTAATAAATACAATAGAAAAAGAGATTACGAATGACGCCATCAAAGACAACAAGTATGAGATTTATAAATAAAAAATTCCTTTTATCCCTTTTAATTTTAGTAACCACAACCGTTTTTGCTCAAACAAAACGTGAAAAAGTGGATGGAGTAATAGGAGTTGTGGGAGATTATGTAGTATTAGATTCAGATATTGATCTAGAATTAATTCAATTAAGAGCACAAGGAATTGATACGAAAAACATTACCCGATGTGAATTATTTGGTAAACAGTTAGAGGATAAA
>NZ_JAIWOF010000128.1 GCF_020217025.1 Flavobacterium sp.
GGAAGAACAGTATCAATTTACCATAGCTAACAAGCCTGTAAAAGTAATTGAAACCGAAAGTGCAACATCGTACACTATTTTAATTAACAGAGAAATAGATGATGTAAATTCTTTTGAAAACTTAATTGTACAACAGTTAAATAGTGGCGAAACTACAGCTAACATAATAAAATATGTTCCTTTTCAGCCTGCTACAATTGAAAGTTATTTTTTAAACGGCGATTTTAATGGCAATAGAACCATAACACCTATTGTGTACAATGCTAACTTAATTAATACTACCAACAAAATAACAAATATTTGCAGTACTGTTTGTACAACATTGTGTTATGATTGTGATCCAAGATATCCTTCTGAATATCAAACACCACATACACCAGGGGAAAAATGCCCAACTAACACTACATTTACTACATGTAGTGATGTATGTGAAACATATGATGATGGTGGCGGAGGAATAGATTTAACTGGCGGTGGCGGAACAGGTGGTACAACAGGCGAAGTAGAAACACCTCCAAACGATAGCGGCAACAACAACCCTATTGTTACAGCTCCAGTTTTGGAATTGGAGGAGGAGGAAAACATTTTACCAAAAGATCCTTGCAAAGAATTAAAAGAATTATTAAAACCAAACGATAGTATAATCAGACCCATAATAGGTGAACCTGACACTATCAAAAGACCAAAATTAAAACCAAGAATTGAGTTAATTGGAGGAAAAGTTATATTGCCAAATGAATATGGTTGCACATTTTCATATCAAAAATTTGGAGATAAATATATACAAGGACCTATTGAAGGTGGTGAGGCGTTAACTGTAGCTTTAAACGTTAATGGTTTTATTTATGGAGGTATGCATTCACATTCATTTGAAAAAGGCCATTCTATACCAAGTTTTGGCGACATGGACTGGATTGCAGATTGTCATTATCTTGCAAAAGATTACAATAAAGATAAGGTGTTTGAAATTATTGCTGTTAGAAAATCTGGTTCAATAGCGATTCCTCCTGAAGTAACTTATTATGCTTTTAAAGTAGATGATATAAACATATTAAAACAAAAAATTGAGCAAAGAATTAACGATATAAAACCAATAACCTTATCGAGAGATGAAAAAATTAAGGAAATTCACAGAGAAGATGGAAAATTATTTGATAAAAATCCAAATGATTTGGAGAAAAAATTTTTAGAAAAATATGAAAATTATGGCTTAAGCTTATATAAAGCAAATCAAAATTTAACTAATTGGGGAAAACTCACTCTAAATTCAAATGGGACTGTTGAAAATAATCCATGTGGAAATTAATAACCTTTTAAATCTAAAAAAATGACTAACTTTTTTAAATATTTTTTATTACTTATAACTTTAAGTTGTAATGCACAAAGTCCAATTATAAATCTTTCTGAAGATGATGGGACCATAATTCAAAATAGCTACATTAAAGACATTAACAATGATCTTAACTCTTTTGTAGGAACTTATATTTATAATGATGGAAACGTATATTTCAAGGTTATTTTAAAGAAAATAGTTATGTCTTACAATCAAAGATATTATGAAGATATCATCGTTGGTGAAATGCAATACAGAGTAAATGGTGTTGATATGTTTAATTCATTAAACGATATAGATACAAACTTTCCTAACCAAGCTGTACAACATTCAATTGGTGGTAATTCTATATTGCTAAATCATTACAAACCCTTATGTAACGATTGTATGCCAAATGAAAAGCGATTAAGACTAATGTTTGATGATAACAGAGGTTATGGAGATGTAATTATTCAAAGAATAACTGTTGGCGGAAATAATGCTATTAAATTTGAACCTAGAACAAGTTTACCTACAAGAAGTGATAATGACCCAATAATCACAAGAATCATTCCTAACACAACGTTTATAATGATAAAACAATAACCTTTCAACAACGACTTTTAAATTATAAAAGTCGTTTTTACTTTTTTTTGTATATTTATTTATGATGAAAAATTTAAACATACTTGTTGTATTATTGCTTTCAATTAATTGCAAAGCGCAAACTCCCATTGTTGATATTTCTGAATCGGAAATGGGCTTACCCAATGGATATTATATAAAGGATTTACTTAACTTATTAAATCCCTTTGAAGGTACCTATGTTTATACAAATGGAGCTGATACTTTAAAAATTGTATTAGTAAAAAAAGTATTGCAATACAATAGTCAATATTATGAAGATTTAATTATTGGAGAATATCAATACATAGAAAATGGAGTTGAAAAAGCTAATACATTGCCTAATGTAAACATTACCTATTTAAACCAAAGAAGACATAATATTGATGGAAATTTTTTAGTAGATAAAAATTTTAGAGTTTGGCAATGCCCTGATTGTAGTGCGACAGAAAAAAGATTAAATACACTTTTAAAAGATGTTGTTTCTGGCAGATTTGCAGATTTAATAATGAGAAGAACGACAGAAGGAGGTCAAGAAGTTATGAAAATAAATATAACTAATATTTCAAGAGTTATTGAAATAGAAGGTCAGCCCACAGCACCTGATTTTGCTTTACCAATAGGAGAGTTTACTTTAATAAAACAATAACCCTTTCAACAACGACTTTTAAAGTATAAAAGTCGTTGTTTACTTTTTTTGTGTATTTATTTTTACAAACTCATCTTCACCACATAACCTTCATAGGTTCTTACATTAAAAACGGTTCCGTCTTCAAATAGTAAATATTGTCCTTTAATTCCAGTTAAGGTTCCTGAGAAATTGGGAGTTTTATCTAAATTTAAACTCGTTACTTTTTTAGGATATTGCAACACTGGAAAATCGAGTTGAATGATTTTTTCTTCTTTTGGAAAATAATCTTTTACTTCGGTTGGTAACCAATCGAAAACTTTATTGCGTTCTGCAATCAAATCCATTTGTAAATATTCGTTTTTTAGCATTTTTTGCCAATTGGTTTTATCAGCAAAATGGTTTTTCAGCGCCACTTCTGTGATTCCTGCTAAATATCTGTTTGGAACTTCAACAATTGGAATCGCTTGCACGGCGCCTTGGTCAATCCATCTTGTAGGAACTTGGGTTTTTCTGGTTACACCAACTTTTACTTCGCTTGATAACGCTAAATACACTACATGAGGTTGTAATTGTACACGTTTTTCGTATTCTAAATCACGGTCTTCAATATCTAAATGCGCGGTGCTTAATTCGGGTTTCATAATCCAATCGCCAACTGCTGGGCTGCTCATAAAACAATCATAACAAAATCCTTGACGAAAAATCTTTTTGGCTTTTCCGCAATTCAAACATTGGTAGCCTTGAAATTCAATTTCCATTGGCTTTCCTAAAAGTTGGTTCAGGTTTAAAAAACTATTTTCAAAAACCAAATAGTATTGAATTGGGTTTCCAAATTCGGTTTGCATTTTACTTAGCGTGCCTTGATAATTCATTTGTGTTAAGATTTACTTTTTCGTTCAATTATTTAAAAAAAATGCTATTTTTGGTAAAGTTATTATTCCGTTTTAATAATTCAAAATTAGAAATAGGTAAATGCCATTACAAATTATAAATTCTGTTGCCACTTGGATTTTGAAGAAACGAATTCATCAAATGGAATTGTTCTTGAAATATCCGCATGAAGTACAAGAAGAATTACTTTTCAACCTTATAAAATCTGCCGAAAACACGCAAATTGGTAGAAAATACGACTTTTCTTCCATGAAAAATTATACCACTTTTAGTGAGCGAATTCCTGTTTCTACCTATGAAGAGTTAGAACCTTTAATTGAACGAACAAGACAAGGCGAACAAAATGTTTTTTGGAATTCTAACATCAAATGGTTTGCAAAATCAAGCGGAACGACTAATGCTAAGAGCAAATTTATTCCGGTGAGTTCGGAAGCCTTAGAAAATTGTCATTACAAAGCGAGTAAAGATTTATTGTGTTTGTATTTAAACAACAACGAAGACTCGCAAATGTTTACAGGAAAGAGTTTACGTTTAGGCGGAAGCAAGCAATTATACGAAGACAACAACACGTTCTTTGGTGATTTATCTGCCATTTTAATTGACAATATGCCGATTTGGGCCGAATTTAGTTCCACTCCAAGCAGCAAAATTTCCTTAATGGGCGATTGGGAAACAAAACTTCCAGCCATAATTAATGAAACTATTAATGAAAATGTAACGAGTTTAGCTGGCGTTCCTAGCTGGATGATGGTTTTATTGCAAAAAACATTAGAAACTACTGGAAAATCAAACCTATTAGAGCTTTGGCCAAATGCAGAAGTCTATTTCCATGGTGGTGTAAATTTTGATCCGTATAGAGAGCAATACAAAAAATTGTTCCCAAAGGATAATTTCAAATATTATGAAATTTATAATGCTTCGGAAGGTTTTTTTGCGATTCAAGACCAAAATGATTCGAGTGAATTATTGTTGATGCTGGATTATGGCATTTTCTATGAGTTCATTCCAATGGATACGTTTGGAACCTTAAACCAACGCGTAATTCGATTAAATCAAGTAGAATTGAATAAAAATTATGCTTTGGTAATCACTACTAACTCGGGTTTATGGCGTTATTTAATTGGAGATACCATACGATTTACCTCATTAAATCCATACCGAATAAAAGTAACTGGTAGAACAAAACATCACATCAACGTTTTTGGAGAAGAATTGATGGTTGAAAATACCGATACTGCTTTGACTAAAACCTGTACAGAATTCAACTGTGAAATTACAGATTACACTGTGGCTCCCATTTTTATGAGTGATAAACAAAAAGGGGCACATGAATGGATTATTGAATTTAAAACCAAACCAGACAATATAGAGAATTTTAGAAAGGTTTTAGATGAAAATCTTCAAAGTATCAATTCGGATTACGAAGCCAAACGCTATAACAACATGACATTAAACCCGTTAGTATTAAATGTAGCGCGTGAAAATCTATTTTACGACTGGTTAAAACAACAAGATAAACTAGGTGGTCAACACAAAGTACCACGACTTTCTAATGAACGAAATTATCTAGAAAGCCTATTAACACTACAATAAAACAGTATGAAAAAGAAGATAATATATTCTCTTATGACATTAGTCCTAATTACAGTATCTTGCGGACCAAGACGTTATAAATGTGGACCTTACAGAAAGTGCGAAAACACAATAGAAAAAACTAAAAAAAGTCATTTTAATAACGAATTCTACAAAAACCAATATTGTTAATTTGATTTTATTGCGAAATCTTTAAGAAAATCGATTTACTCAAAATGCAGTAAATCGATTTTTTTTGCATTATATCGGATTTTTAAATAATAATTAATAAATAAATACACTATTAATTTTTTTTCCAAAAAATACCTCTAATTTTGCACCCGTTTTAACCCCTATATTAACTAACTATTATTTAAGCATTTAAATTTATGAAACTAAACAAAATCCTTACGTTACTTTTACTTTTAGGAAGCTTTATATCTTTTGGCCAAGAACCAAAACGTTCAGAAGGAGCTGAAGCTATTGTAAATGCTATCAATAAAAACACAAAAGGAATTAGTTTCATTACTAGTGATACAGGAATCAATACAGAATTAAATGAAATTGGTACCACTTTCTTTAAGAACAAATACATCATCTTATCTAATAAAAAAAGAAGACATGCTGATGTAACTGTTAATCCAATTACAAATACTCCAAACAATAACTTATATTGTGTAGATGTAAAAGAAGACGGAAACTTATCTTTTCCACTACTTTTCTCTCAAGCGTTGGATTCTGAAAACGATGAAGGTTCAATCGGATTTTCTTCTGATCAAAGAACTATTTTCTTTACTCAAGAAAACCCTAATAATAAACAATTATTTACCCTACACAAAGCAACTCTTAATGAGAAAGATGCTAAAAAATGGACAAACATCACCAATTTAAATGTGGTTCCTGAGCAATATTCCGCTGAAACTCCAAGTGTTTCTCCTGATGGAAAGAAAATTTATATTGCTTCAAACATTCCTGGTGGATTTGGTGGATTTGATATTTATGAAGCTACCATTGCAGAAGATGGAACTATCGGAAAATTAGTTAACTTAGGTCCAAACGTAAATACAGCAGACGATGAGAAATATCCATACATGTCTTCTGACAGCAAATATTTATATTTTTCTTCTAAAGGACATTTAAATTTAGGTGGTTATGATGTATTTAGATCGGCTTATGTTGACAATTCATTCTTAACGGCTATGAATTTAGGTACTGATTTAAATTCAAGAAGAGACGATGTTGCTTTCGTAATGACTTCTCCATCTAAAGGATATATTTCAACGGATAAAAAACAATCGGGTAATTTTGATATTTTAAAATTCGAAATTAAAAAGCAAGAGAATTTACACTTTAGCTATACTGTAGTTGAAGAAGTTACTAAAACAGCTTTACCAAACGCAACAGTTGTTGTAACTGACGAATTTGGAACTAAATTAGCAGAGACTGTATCTGATAATAATGGCAAAATTAAATTAGCTTTAGAACCATTAACTTTTTATAACGTTGAAGTTATGAAAGATGGTTACGAAACTAAGAAAACAAACATTGCTACTGGTGATACAGATAAAAACATTGCTTTAACTCAAAAGAAAGCAGTTGTTACTGAAGACGCAATTGTAATTGAAAATATTTATTTTGATTTCAATAAATCAACAATTAAAAAAGAATCTGAATTATCGTTGAACAAAATTGTTGAAGTTCTTAAGAACAATACAAACATGAGTATTACAATTAATGCACATACCGATAGCAAAGGTTCTGAAACTTACAACCAAACACTTTCAGAAAGTAGAGCAAAATCTGCATATCAATATTTACTTAAAAAGGGTATTCCAGCAACGCAATTAACTTACAAAGGTTTTGGTGAAAGCGAATTGTTAGAAAAATGCGAGAAATGTTCATCTAAACAAGACCAAACAAACAGAAGGGTTGAATTCAAAATCGTAAAATAAAAAAGTACACTCTCAATTAATCACAACTATAAAAAAATGAAAAAAATCTCTCTAGTATTAGCCTTATCAACAATTGTATTATTAACATCATGCTCTAGCGGCTGGAGTTGTAAATCAAGCTATGTAAATGCTAAACAAACCAAAACAATCGAGCAAAAGAAAAATGCTTAATCATAAAAAAAGGTCGCCAATGGCGACCTTTTTATTTATACTTATTTCCTTAAGAAACTGCTTTCAATCTTTGTAATAAATTTTTACTCAAACTGTTTTCAGCATATTCTTTTGTAACTTGTAAGTGTTTGTCATCAGAACTTGGCAATTCGTACATAGCATCGGTTAAAATTGCTTCACATAACGAACGTAAACCTCTAGCTCCAAGTTTATACTCTAAAGCTTTTGACACAATATAATCCAAAGCTTCTTCTTCAAAATCAACTGTTACCTCATCCATTTCAAACAATTTTTTGTATTGTTTTACTAAAGCATTTTTAGGTTCGGTTAGAATCGCTCTTAATGTTTCTGCATCCAAAGGATCCATGTGAGTTAAAACTGGCAAACGACCGATAATTTCTGGAATTAATCCAAAATCTTTTACGTCTTTTGGAATCAAATATTGCAACAAATTATCTTTATCAATTTGATCTGTTCCAATAGAAGAACTATAACCAACTGCTTGTCTATTCAAACGTTTTGAAATGATTCTTTCAATTCCGTCGAAAGCACCACCAGCGATGAATAAGATATTTTGTGTATTTACCTCAACAAATTTTTGATCGGGATGTTTTCTTCCTCCTTTTGGTGGGACATTTACAACCGTTCCTTCAAGTAATTTCAACAACGCTTGTTGCACACCTTCACCCGAAACATCACGAGTTATCGATGGATTATCACTTTTACGAGCAATTTTATCAATTTCGTCAATAAATACGATTCCTCTTTCAGCTTTAGCTACATCATAATCGGCAGCTTGTAATAAACGAGTTAAGATACTTTCTACATCTTCTCCTACATAACCCGCTTCGGTCAAAACTGTCGCATCAACTATAGCCAAGGGAACATTCAACATTTTTGCAATGGTTTTTGCTACTAATGTTTTCCCTGTTCCGGTTTGTCCAACCATTAAGATGTTACTTTTCTCAATCTCAACTTCGTCTTCTAATTGCACTTGCATCAAACGTTTGTAGTGATTGTAAACTGCTACACTCATTACTTTTTTTGTTTGGTCTTGTCCAATTACATAATCATCTAAAAACGCACGAATTTCTTTTGGTTTTAAAAGAATCAAATCGGCAATCAAATTCGAATTACCTGATTGTTTTAATTCTTCTAATACAATTCCGTGTGCTTGTTCGATACACTTGTCGCAAATATGCGCATTAATCCCTGCAATTAATAAATTGGTTTCAGGCTTTTTCCTTCCGCAGAATGAACACTCTAATACTTCTTTAGCCATTTTTTTCTTGGTTAAAGGTTTTGGGTAATGGGTGATGGGCAAACCTTTTACCTATAACCCATTACCTAACACCTTTTTATTATCTTGTTAAAACCTCATCAATCATTCCGTATTCTTTTGCTTCAGCAGCAATCATCCAGTAATCTCTTTCGCTGTCTTTGTAAACTTTATCGTAAGGTTGTTTTGAATGATGAGAAATGATTTGGTATAATTCTTCTTTTAATTTCAACATTTCTTTCAAGTTGATTTCCATATCGGTTGCAACTCCTTGTGCTCCTCCTGATGGTTGGTGAATCATAACTCGAGAATGTGGTAACGCCGAACGTTTTCCTTCTGCTCCAGCACATAATAAAACTGCTCCCATTGAAGCTGCCATTCCTGTACAGATAGTAGCTACATCAGGTTTTACGAATTGCATGGTATCGTAAATGCCTAATCCAGCATATACACTTCCTCCTGGTGAATTGATATAAATACTGATATCTTTAGAAGCATCAACACTTTCTAAAAACAACAATTGTGCTTGAATAATATTTGCTACATAATCATCAACTCCAGTTCCCATGAAGATAATTCTATCCATCATTAAACGAGAGAACACATCCATTGAAGCTACGTTTAATTGGCGTTCTTCAATGATATAAGGCGTCATACTACTAACAATTTTATCGTAATACAAACTGTTTACTCCGTGATGCTTAGTAGCATATTTTTTAAATTCTTTTCCGTAGTTCATAATTTTTTGTTTAAATGTTTAAGCGTTTAAAAGTTTAAATGGGTTGAACTAAAAAACATTATATTTCAAATAGTTATCTTTTGTTTTTGAAACAAAATGGCTTCAATAAAAAAGCGCCAAAACTAGTCTGACGCTCAAAGATAATTATTTTTTGTGAGATATTATTCTCCGTACATTTCTTTGATGAATTGCTCGTAATTCACTTCTTTCGTTTTAGCTTTTACTTTTTCTTTGTAAAGACCTAACATTTTTTCGCTCATTACTTGCTCTGATAAACGTTTTACCTCATCTTGGTTCGACATTACACGAGCTACAATTCCGTTAATTTCATCTTCTGAAGGATTTAATTGACCAAATTGCGCCATTTGTTTCTTGATTAAATCAGCAGTATGTGCTTTTAAATCTTCGAAAGTGATTTGTAAATTATTATCAGCCATTACTTTTCCTTCGATTAATTGGAAACGTAATCCTTTTTCTGATCTAGCGAACTCTTCTTCTGCTTGTTCAGCAGTTAAAGGAGTTTCACCTACATTTTGAATCCATCTTTTCAAGAATTCAGCTGGTAAATCAAATTTTGTAGTTTCGATTAAGAATTCTGTAACATCGTTTAAGAATTTTTGATCTGCTTGCTGTGCAAATTGCGCTTCAGCATCTTCTTTGATTTTAGCTTTTAAATCTTCAACTGAAGCAATAACTCCAGGTCCGAATAATTTATCGAATAATTCTTGGTTTAATTCTGCTTTTTCAACTGAATTGATTTCCTCAATTGTAAAATCAACATTGATATCTAAACCATGAACATCATCATGACCTACTTTTAAGTAATCCA
>NZ_JAIWOF010000129.1 GCF_020217025.1 Flavobacterium sp.
TTAATTTATGATCATCGTCAAATAAACCTTTAGTTCCAATAGTTACAACATCACCTACTTTTTTACCAATGAAAGCTTTTGCTACTTTTTTATCAGCAAAAATATCTAAACCAAAGTTAGCTGGAGCATTGATTCCTTTTTCTTCATTAGTAAAAGTTCCTCTTACTTCGTAGTCTGCTTTTACTTCAGATTGAGAAATTAATTTTCCGTATTGTTTTTGAATTCTTTCTACTTGCTCATTCAACATTTTGTCATCTGCAATAACGTTGAATTTTGTAACATTATTTTTAGCTGTTAAATCAACTGAAAACTGAGGCGCTAATCCTAATTCGAAATCAAATGATAAGTTATCATTATCCCAATTAAAATCTTCTGTTACTTTTGGAAGTGGATTACCCAAAATATCTAATTTTTCAGCTACTAAATAATCATTTAAAGATGATTGTAAAATTTTGTTTACTTCATCTAATAAAACTGCTTTACCGTATTGTTTTTGAATTAAACTCATTGGAACGCCACCTTTTCTAAAACCTGGAACCGATGCGTTTTTTCTATAGTCAGCTAATACTTTTTCTACTTTATCCGAATAATCTTCTTTCGTAATTGCTACTGTTACAATAGCATTTAAATCATCAACTTGCGTTTTTGTAATGTTCATTATTTCTTTTGTTTAAGTACCATAAAATTTGGGTTGCAAAATTATAGAATTTTTGCAACCCAAACAAGTTTTTAATTTACTGAAATTCAATTAGCTAAAAATTAATCTTCACTAACAAAGATTTTATTTAAAATTGACTGAATAATAGACAATAAGACACTAAATAAAAGTGCATCTAAAAATCCATCAACTCGAAACTCTACAATAAAATAATCGCAGATTAAAATTATTATAGCATTGATAACCAATAAAAACAATCCAAGTGTAAAAAAAGTTACTGGTATTGTAAGTAAAACCAATATTGGCTTTAAAAATGTATTAAGCAAACCCAACACAACAGCTACCATTAAAGCACCTGTAAGACTAGTAACATGAACACCTGGTAAAAAATAAGACAGCACAAAAACTACTATTGTACTGATAAGAAGTTTAATTAATAAATTCATTTTATTTGATTAAGAAATTTAAAATTACAAAAAAAGGCATCAATAATGATGCCTTTTTTAATTTTTATACAAAAACTTAATTTGTACCTACAATATTAACTCCAGGGAAATTTGCTGGTGAATAAATTGGCAAATTAGCGTTATAATGGCTATTGATTACTTTTATAATTTCATTAGCAATAACTGCATAACCACGTGGATTTGGATGAACACCATCTAAAGAAAATAAAACACTACTAGCTGTTGCTGCAGAGAAATAATTAGCAGTATAAATAGTTCCATCTTCAAGTCTTAACCCACCGATTAATTGATTCATAATAGCATTCATATCTGCCACTGCCAAACCTTTAGAAGCAGCAATTGATCGAATAGAAGCATTGTAAGAAGCTGTTGCACTAGCTACTTTAGCTTTTTCATTCGCTGTTAAAACCCATTTATTTGAAAGAGGCACGCTTACTCCATTAATTAATGTAGGATTTCCACCAACCGTTGTACCAATAAAAGAACTTGCTGGTAAAACTATTAAATCTTGTGAAGTAGTCATTCTGTAAGAAAGTATTCCTAATCCAGACAAATTAGTTAAATCGTTATCAACAATTACCACAGGGTTTTTTCCTGCAACAAAGTTGATTTTTCTTTTCATTCTTTCTTGATTCGTAATTAAACCATTTGAAAAAGCTAAATCTAAACCACCATTATATGTAGCATAACCACTATTTAATTGAGTTGCAGTTGCATTATCTAATGGAACTGGATTAAACGGAACTGTTGTAAAATAAGGAATAGAAGTTACACTTGGCACAGTAGCAACAACTCCTTTAGCACCATTCATAGTAAGAGTGTTAACTATTGTAGAATAAACACTTGCAAACACATTAGCATTTGTGATATCATTTCCACCATAAGTAGCAGGATTCATGTTCCCTGTAGTGTTATGATCAGCTGCTGGAGTTACACCATCAGATTGAGCACCACCATTTGTTGCATACGATAAAACATCATTTGCACCAATCCAGTTAGTAAAGAATGTAGGGTTTTTAGACATTGCATCACCTAAAACAGTTGCCGTAGGAGATGTAGCGTGTCTTACAAAATATGGATTTGATTGTCCAAGAGCTACACCTGCTAAATTTCCATAACCAGAAACTCCTAAATGAAATGATTTTGCCCCTGGAACACCCATATTGTTATATGCAGTTGCTTGTAAATTTGAAACCTCAATAGTTGGTGTGCCAACTAAATTTTCAGGACGACCTTGAGAATAATCAATTACCAAACGCGTATTACCAATTTGTATTCCCCCTAACATTAATCCTCCCAAATTATCAACATCATCTTCATAAGAAGGTTGAGTAAATTCTCCTCCACCAACTAAAGCGAATTTTTGAGCAAGTAAATTAGGAAAAGAGTACGTTTGACCTACTCTAGAAACTGTCCCATCCATGTAACCTGCAGTTAATGAATTACCAATAGCTACATATGATGTAAAATCTGCATCACCTGAAGAATAGTTTGCACTTACTTCATTTTCAAATTCTGGCTCACATGATGCAAAACCAGCAGCTAAAATAGCTAAGTATATAAATTTATTTTTCATCTTTCAAATATTAAAAATTAAAACCCGTAAGTTATACCAATTCCTGGTGAAAATACAACAGATTTGTATGTTCCTCCAAAACTACTTCCATCACTAACATGGTCGTAAGAATTATCAACTTCATCAAAATGTAAATACAAGAACGATAAATCAACTCCTAATTTACTATTAAATTGATATGTTAAACCTCCCGTATAACCCATTGAGTCATTTCTTGGTGTTTCTGGAGCAAAGTAACCATTTTGAACTGGGCTTTCATCAAAATACCAACCCGCTCTGAATGTAAATTTATCATTTGCAATATATTGCATACCTACTCTATAAGTACTTGAATTTTTATAATTTCTAGGATTATGTGAATCAGCTACAGCAGGATTAGTAAAATCTACATCTAAACTTTTATAAACACTCCACATTGCTCTATTGTAATCAAACGCCATTAAAAATTTATCAGTAAACTTATAAGACAATCCAACTGTTAACTCAGCAGGTAAAGGTAAATCTGCGTTAAATTTTGTTGTTGGTGCAGTTCCGAATTCAGGGTAGTCATTGAATGTCGCATCCCCGTCTCTTGCTTCCATAATGATTTCAGAACGGTAATTCATACCTATTCTTAATTTATCAGTTGGATTAAACATAAAACCAGCTGTATAACCCCAAGCCGTAATACCTTTTGATTCAATTGTTAAATCTGTTCTTTCTCCTGCTAAATTCGTAGTAGATCTATCAACATTTCTATTAAAATTAACTGAACCAGTGGCAAAAATAGGTCCACCACCCACACTAAAATGTTCTCCAACTCTAACAGAAATAGAAGGTTGAACAAAAATCGCTTGTAAATCAATATTATTAACTAAGTGTGACCCTTCCCAATCTTGATCCCACTCTACAGCACTTCCATACGGAGTATAAACCGCTAAACCAGCCGTAAACCAATCATTTAATTTATAAGTAGCATAAACACTAAAAGGAGTACCAAAATTCTTTGTGTCAGCTTCCCAACCATATCTAGAATTTTGAAATTTAGTATTTGCAAACAACCCATTCGCTCCAACAGATAAATTGAATTTTTTGTCTAAATAAGCCATACCTGCAGGGTTGAAGAAAGCAACCTCAGCACTATTAACCACAGCAACACCCGTGTGCCCCAAAGCCAATTGCTTTTGGCCTTGAATACTTACTCTATATCCACCTGCAAAAGCAGTAGAGCCAGCCAAAGCCAATAATGTTAAAGAAAGTAATTTTCTCATAATGTAAAAATGTGTTAGTTTTTTTTCTTTGTTTGTTATAATCAATACTTCAAAATTATAACAAAATATGAATTTTACAATTTTTTTAACTAAAAAATTATGCATGCATAATTTTTTAGTGGTTTTATTTAATAAAATCTAGTACACAGGAATAAAAATCTTTTGGGTTTTCTGCATGTAACCAATGTCCAGCATTCTTAATTGTTTCAATCTTCGCTTTTGGAAAATGGTGATAAATGGTTTCAAAATCACTATCCAAAATATAATCCGATTTATCACCTCTTAAAAACAAAGTTGCTTTAGAAAAAACATTATTAAAAGGCAAAGCGGTTCCAATGGTTTCTATTTTTTCATTAAAAACTTTTAAATTAAAACGAAAAGCCAATTGTTCTGGAGCAGCCCAATACAAATTCTTTAGCAAAAACTGTCTTGTTCCAAAATCTTTAATGTAACCCGAAACTATTTCTTCAACTTCTCCTCTACTCGGTTTTTTTGAAAAATCAACCGCATTCAAAGCTGCCAAAATGGTTTGGTGATGTGGCGCATAATATTTTGGACCAATATCAGCCACAATTAATTTAGAAACTAATTCAGGATATGTTGTTGCCAAAAGCATTGCAACTTTTCCGCCCATAGAATGCCCAATAATATTGACATCTGTAAGTTGATGATAATCGCAATATTGCTTTACATCTTCTACCATGATATCATATGAAAAATCTTCAGAATGAAAACTTTTACCATGATTTCTCAAATCTAAAGCATGAACTTGGAAGCCTTCATTTGCAAATTGAGTTCCTAAAGTCTTCCAATTGTCTGACATTCCAAGAAAACCATGAATAATTACCAAAGGTTTTCCTTCTCCTTCTATTCTTGAATGCAATAACATCTTATCTCAATTTTTGAAGATACATATTCACTACATTTTCCAATCCTAAATATAAAGATTCAGAAATTAAAGCATGACCAATGGAAACTTCAAGCAATCCAGGAATATTATCTTTAAAAAACTTAATATTTTCCAAACTCAAATCATGACCTGCATTAATTCCAAGTCCTAGTTCATTCGCCTTGATTGCCGCTTTTACGTAAGGCTCAATTCCGCTTTTATTTCCTAAACCATATTCGTGTGCAAAAGATTCGGTATACAATTCAATTCTTTCTGTACCAGTTGCTTTTGCACCTTCAATCATTTTTTCATCGGCATCTACAAAAATAGAAGTTCTAATTCCGTTACGTTGAAATTCTTGAATCACTTCTACCAAATAAGATTGATGTTTTATTGTATCCCAACCCGCATTTGAAGTTAACGCTCCAATAGCATCAGGAACCAAAGTCACTTGAGTTGGCTTGCATTCTAAAACCAAATCAATAAAATTATGTTGCGGATTTCCTTCAATATTATATTCAGTATAAACAACCGATTTCAAATCGCGAGCATCTTGATAGCGAATGTGCCTTTCATCGGGTCTTGGATGTATGGTGATTCCATCGGCACCAAATTGTTGAATGTCTTTTGCAACTTTCAATAAATCAGGCACATTTCCACCTCTTGAATTACGAAGTGTGGCTATTTTGTTGATGTTTACAGATAACTTTGTCATAATAATTTTAAATTTATACAAAAATACAAAGTATAAGTTAGCTAGCATGTGGTATTTTTTGATTATTTTGCGATATATTTTCATCATATCCACAATGAATAATTTAATAAGCTACATAAACAACGAAATTAAACCGCTAAAGCATACCGATTCTATAGCGGAAGCACAGGATTTATTTTTGGATTTCCCATACACTCATTTTCCAGTAACCGAAGATGGTGTTTATATAGGTTGTGTGAGTAAAGAAAATGTAGAACTTTTAAATAGCGCTTCTATTATTAATGATAGTCGATTTCATTTTGAACGTTTTTTTGTTCGCACAACAACAATTTGGCTTGATGTTTTAGAAATTTTTGCCAAAAATGAAAGCAACTTAATTCCGGTTTTAGATGACAAAAATACTTATTTAGGATATTACGAACTTGAAGATGTAATTCGCTTTTTTCATGAAACGCCATTTTTAAAAGAAGAAGGCGGAATTATTGTCGTAGAAAAAGAATCGGATAAATTTTCCATGAGTCAAGTAGCTCAAATTATTGAAAGTAATAATGCTAAAATTTTAGGATTGTTTATTTCAAATGTTGTAGGAAACAAAGTGGAAATTACGGTAAAAATCAGTCAAAGTGGTTTAAACGATATCATTCAAACTTTTAGACGTTATGAATATGAAATTATTTCGGAACATCAGGAAGATTCTTATTTAAATAGCTTAAAAGAACGTTCAGATTACTTAGATAAATACTTAAATATTTAAAATAGATCGTAATGAAAATAGCATTATTTGGTCAATATTATCAAAATAGTACGGCAGAAACAGTACAAAAAGTAGTTTCGTTTTTAGAATCAAAAGAGATTGAAATTGCATTTGAAGCACATTTTTTAGACATTTTAAAAGAAAAAAAAATCGTTTCAAAAAACTACGAAACCTATTCCTGCCACAAAACATTAAATAATGATTTTAAAGCGTTAATAAGTATTGGTGGCGACGGAACCATTTTAAAAGCAGCTACTTTTGTTAGAGATAAAAACATCCCAATAATTGGAATTAACGCTGGAAGATTAGGTTTCTTAGCAACGATTCAGTTTGATAACATTGAGCCTCTTTTGCAAAAATTATTGGACAACGATTACGCCATTTCAAAAAGAACCTTATTAAGTATTGAAACCACTCCTGAATACGACAATTTTAGCGAATTAAATTTTGCTCTAAACGAAGTAACGGTTGCAAGAAAAGACACTACTTCGATGATTACCATTATTACGTATTTAAATGGCGAATACCTTACATCGTATTGGGCAGACGGCTTAATTGTTTCAACTCCAACTGGTTCAACAGGATATTCACTTAGCTGTGGCGGACCCGTTTTAACTCCAAATGTAGAAAGCTTGGTTATTACACCGATGGCTCCACATAATTTAAATGCTAGACCTTTAGTTATTACAGATGATATGGAAATTGAACTTCGCATTTCGGGTAGAGAAGAACAGTTTTTAATTTCATTAGATTCAAGAATATCAGCGGTTTCAAAAGATACGGTGGTAAAAATTAAAAAATCGCCTTTTACCATATCAATTATTGAATTTAAAGAAGAATCATTTCTAAATACGATTCGAAAAAAACTACTTTGGGGAGAAGACAAAAGAAATTAACACCTTTGTTATATCATTTTTCGTTTTTTAACGTTTTTAGTTTATCAAAAGACAACAAAAAAATCCTTTAAAATAGGGATAAGAAGTCAATATTGTTATATTTGCAAACTATTTTAAAAAATGAAGTACTTTTTAATCTATATAACGCTGATTTTCTGCGGGTTTAACACACATGCTCAAATAAACGAATTAGGTATATTTGTTGGTGGCGTTAATTATATTGGTGATGTTGGTCCAACGACTTATATCGCACCGAACGAACCTGCAATTGGAATTCTTTATAAATGGAATAGAAGTCCTAGACATGCTTGGCGATTTTCATATTATCAAGGAAGTTTAAAATCGAAAGACATAGATAGCGATGTTCCAAGCCGATACCTAAGAGGGAATTCATTTGAAAATAGCGTAAAAGAATTCTCAGCTGGATTGGAATTTAATTTTATGGATTTTGATTTACATGATTCTAAAACAAAGGTTTCTCCTTATGTTTACAGTGGTGTAAGTTATTTTATTTATGATGAAATTTACATATTAGACAATACAAGCCATCTCGATTATCAAAGTAGTACTTTTGCTATACCAATGATGGTAGGAATAAAAGGTAGATTTTTTCAGAATTTTGTAATTGGAGCTGAAGTAGGATTTCGTTATACGTTTACAGACAATTTAGACGGAAGTAATCCTAAAAATGACAATTTTGAAACGTTGCGTTTTGGAAATTTAAATAGTAATGATTGGTATGTATTTACCGGTTTAACATTAACATACACATTTGGTAAAAACCCTTGTTTTTGCGTAAAATAAAAATGGAGCTAGTTCAACAAATAAATACAGCAACTCTTCCACAGCATTTAGCCATAATTATGGATGGAAATGGAAGATGGGCTAAACAAAAGGGATTAATTCGAGCATTGGGCCATGAAAGTGGAACAAAGTCGGTTAAATCTACCGTTGAAACTTGTGCTAAACTTGGAATAAAAAACCTGACGCTTTACGCTTTTTCAACTGAAAATTGGAATCGTCCAAAATTAGAAGTAGAGACCTTAATGAAACTGTTAATCTCTTCTTTAAAGAAAGAAATCAAAACATTACAAGCGAACAATATCAAATTAAATGCTATAGGAAATTTAACAAATTTACCCATAAGCGTTCAAAAAGAATTACAAGAAGTAATAGACAAAACTTCTGAAAACACTAGGATGACACTAACTTTAGCACTTAGCTATGGCGCTAGAGAAGAACTCATACAAGCTGTTAAAAAAATTTCAAACAAAGTTAAAAATAATATAATTTCTGAAGAGGCTATTGACGAATCAATTATTAATCAGCATCTTTACACACACAATTTACCAGATGTCGATTTAGTAATCAGAACAAGTGGCGAACATCGTATAAGTAATTTCCTGTTATGGCAAATAGCCTATGCAGAATTTTATTTCACGGAAGTCCTTTGGCCTGATTTTTCAGAAAATCATTTATATGAAGCAATTATTAGTTATCAAAAAAGAGAACGCCGCTTTGGAAAAACTAGCGAACAAATTATACCCGAAAAAAATGTTTAAAAAAGGATTACAACTACTTTCAATTTTTATATTACTAAACAGCTCTTCCATATTTTCTCAAGAAACTAAACTTGAAAACGGAAAAGAATACATATTAGCTAAGGTATCTGTTACAGGAAAAATTTCCTATAACGAGCAAACTGTTACAACCTTCACTGGATTGGAAAAAGGACAATCTATCGTTGTTCCGGGAGAAGATATAAGTATAGCTATTAAAAAACTTTGGAAATTAGGATTATTTTCTGATGTAAATTTTTATGTTAATGAAATTAAAGGTGATAGTATTTACCTTGAATTGAACATCAATGAATTGCCTAAAATTTCTGACATTAAGATCAAAGGTGTCAAAAAAGGAAAATCAGAAGAAATAATTAAAGAAACTGAATTAAAGAAAGGTAAAATAGTAAATGAAAACTTACTAACTACTACTAAAAATTATATTGAAAACAAGTATAAAAAAGAAGGTTTTTACAACACTAAAGTAGCCATAAATACGATACCAGACAGTACAAATAGTAATGTTAACATGGTAATTAATATAGATAAAGGAACAAAAGTTAAGGTAAAAAGCATCGATTTTGAAGGAAATTCAGAATTAACAGATGCCAAATTAAAAAAAGCATTTAAAAATACGAAACAAAAAAATGTCTTACGAATATTTAAATCATCAAAATTCATTAAAGAAAAATACAAAGAAGATTTAGATAACGTTGTTACAAAATACAAAGAAAAAGGACACAGAGATGCTCGTATTATTTATGACTCGGTATCATATAACAAAAAAAATAACACTATTGCAATCAAAGTAAAAGTAGAAGAAGGAAGAAAATACTATTTTGGTGATATTAGATACCTTGGAAATACGGTATATACTGACCGACAATTAAACAACATTTTAGGAATAAAAAAAGGGGATGTTTATAATGGAACCTTACTTCAAAAGAGAATTGCAGACCAGTCAAAACCTGATGGATTAGACATAACTAATGAATATCAAAATAACGGTTATTTATTTTCAAGTGTTAATCCAGTTGAAGTGAGAACTGTTAACGATACTATTGATTTTGAAATTAGAATTACCGAAGGACCAATAGCTTATTTTAATAAAATTACAGTTGTAGGGAATGACAAAACGAATGACCATGTAATCTACAGAGAATTAAGAACAAAACCTGGTCAAAAATACAGCAAAGAAGATTTAATTCGATCTATTCGTGAAATTGGTCAATTAGG
>NZ_JAIWOF010000137.1 GCF_020217025.1 Flavobacterium sp.
TCATTGTACTCGGAATTGCCTTTTGGTTACCCGGAAAAATCGATACTAAAATGTTTATTGCATCTGCATTAACAGGCTATACAGTGAAGTTGTTAATTGCTATTGGATTAACACCTTTAATCTATCTAGGTCATTATTTAATAGAAAAATATTTAGCAAAAGATGGAAAATAAAACCCGTTGCGCTTGGTGCGAAAAAGACGATTTATATAGAAATTATCACGATAACGAATGGGGAAAGCCAGTTTATGATGACGCCACCATTTTCGAATTTTTGATTTTAGAAACCTTTCAAGCAGGATTGAGTTGGTACACAGTTTTAGCTAAAAGAGAAAATTTCAGAAAAGCATTTGACAATTTCGATTTAATGAAAATTGCAAATTATTCAGAAGACAAAATGGATGCATTAGCCGAAGATGCCGGAATTATTCGAAACAAATTAAAGATTAAAGCTACGGTTACCAATGCACAAGCTTTTATAAAAGTACAAGAAGAGTTTGGGACGTTTTCTAAATATATTTGGGGATTTGTAGATGGGAAACCCATAGACAATCAACCTAAAACCTTAAGTGAAGTTAAAGCTACTACTCCAATTTCAGATGCTTTAAGCAAAGATTTAAAAAAACGCGGATTCAAATTTGTAGGCTCAACAGTTATGTACGCCCATATGCAAGCTACTGGAATGGTAAACGATCATGTAGCAAGCTGTTTTACAAGAAGATAATCCAAAAAATATGATTAAATTTAAATAAAAAAGGGTATTTCAACGATAAAAAAATGTAGTTAAACAAATATTTTTATAATACAATTCCAAATCAACAATTTGTGCGTAATTTTAATTTATTAACCAATAAATTACTTGGATATGAAACAAAAAATGATGTTATTCGGATTGGCATTAATTGCCTTTGTATTTATCAGTTCATCTGAAACTGATAATAAATCAAATGAAAAAGTTGTTGTTTGTCACATTCCGCCTGGAAACCCTGAAAACGCCCATGAAATAGTAATCAGTAGTAATGCTGTGCCAGCTCATTTAGCTCATGGCGATAAATTAGGACCATGCAGTTGTACATGTAATGACGAGTAAGAAAACTATTAGAAATTTCACAAAATTCTTTTAAAGAGATAAAATGATTTTGTGAAATTTCTAATAAAAAAATAGCTATTTTTACGGAACATTAAAGACAATTTGGTAGTCTTTTATATTAAAAAAGAACTACCATACTTTTTCACAAAACCATAGAAACTTAGATTTAGTAACTTAACTAAAATTATAATCAAGGGGGAAAAGGAATGTTTTACAAGAAAGCAGCAAAATGAGCAACGACCCACTTCACGGAAAATCTTTAAAAACGATTGTAGAACAATTAGTTGCTTTTTATGGTTTTGATACTTTGGCAGAACTTATTAACATTAACTGTTTTAAGGAAAATCCATCTGTAAATTCAAGTTTAAAATTCTTAAGAAAAACCGATTGGGCAAGAAAAAAAGTGGAAGAATTGTATGTTAAAACATTGCCAAAGTTTTAACCTTTCAACACCATCAAAAAATCTTCTCTATCAATCTCTACACAACCTAAACTTGCTAAATGATCGTTGTAGACTTGGCAATCTAACAAATGATAATTGGCTAATTCCAATTGTTTTGCCAATGCAATGAAAGCTAATTTACTTGCATTTGGCACTTTTGAAAACATACTTTCACCACAAAAAACATGACCTAAATCAACACCATACAATCCACCAACTAATTCATCATCTTGCCAAACCTCAACACTTTTTGCGATGCCTAATTCATCTAATTTGCAATAGGCTTCTACCATGTTATCTGTAATCCAAGTGCCTTGTTGATCTTTTCTAGAAATCTTTTTACAGTTTAAAATTACGTCTCTAAAAGCGGTATTGAAGGTAACTTTAAATTTTCTTTGATTGATGATATTTCGCATGCTTTTTGAAATCTTCAAATCTTCAAAAAACAAAACCATTCGCTCTGGTGGACTCCACCATAAAATAGGCTCATCATCTTCAAACCATGGAAATATTCCTGATTTATAAGCCAAAAGTAATCGCTCTGGAGACAAATCGCCTCCAACAGCTACAATCCCTTCAGGAGAAGCCATTTCTATTGGGGGGAAATATAATTCTTTGGTTAAAAAATACATTTTTTGAGAAAAAAGAGGAAAGAAGAAAGAGAAAAGAAAAAACCATTCTTACTTTATTCTGAATGGTTTCTTTGTTCTTGACTCTCTTCTATAATTTATTAAAAAGGTAAATCGTCGTGTTCTTCTTCGTTAAAGTTAGTTGCAGGTTCAAAAGCAGCTGCTGGTGGCATTGGTGGCATTTGAGGTGCTGCCGCTGGAGCTTCTGCTTGTACTTTTTCAATTCTCCAACCTTGGATAGAGTTAAAATATTTAGTTTCTCCTTGTGGATTAACCCATTCTCTTCCTCTTAAATTGATAGACACTTTAACTTGCTCTCCAACACTATAATTGTTTAACAAATCTGTTTTATCTTGTGCAAACTCAATCAAAATGTGTTGAGGATATTGCTCTTCTGTAGTCACTACAAGCTCTCTTTTTTTGAAAGAAGCACTTACTTGTTGTACAGGATTAATTAATTTTACTCTTCCTAAAACTTCCATAATACTAAAATTTATTTTTTTGCTAATAACAACTTCCAAGCATCAATAGCTCTTCCATTATCTACATACTCTTTTGCTTTTTGAAATTTTGTATCCAAATCATCAGCACTTAAAACGGCTTTGACTTCAAAATTTTCTTTTACAAATATAGCAATTTCTTCTTCGGTTGGGATATTTTCTATATTTCCTAATCTTGCTAAATCATTCCCTGTAAAATAGCCACTTTCTTTGATAAAATCTGGAATCATATCTACTCCAATTCCTAAAGTAGTTAATGGTTTTTCAACTTCAAACATACCTACATTTGAACGACTGTACCAATTAGCTCCCATTCGGGCAACCAAGTCGATTTTGTGTTGGTCTATCATTCCATTTGCATCTAAAATAGCTTCGTTTATATGAATTTTTACCACTTCACAAATCACCAAATTTCCTGCTCCACCTTGGTCTCCTAATGCAATCACATCATTAATCTTACATTCAAACTGCACCGGACTTTCAGCTACACGAAATGGTTTTACTTTATCCGATTTTAACATCGTAAATCCAGCTTTTTCAAACTCATTCACGCCATCTGGATATTCCGTACTTGATAATGACATTTGTTCTACGATGTCGTAATTCACAACATTAATCACAACTTCTTTTGTGTTTTGAGCGTTGATTAACGTGTGTTTTGTAGTATTATCACGCACTCGTCTTGCTGGCGAAAAAATTAAAATAGGTGGATTAGAACTGAATACATTAAAGAAACTAAATGGCGATAAATTTGGATTTCCATTACTATCCATAGTACTGGCAAAAGCTATAGGTCTTGGCGCTACGGCACTTTGTAAATATCCTTGTAATTTTGCTGGCGCTATTTCTTTTGGATCGATGCTTAACATGTTGAAACTTTTTTACAAAGATAACAAACAATTACAAGTTCAATTACAAGAATAAACATCAAATTAAAAAGGATTTTAGTATTTTTACTTCAAATACGAATACATGCAGTTTTCAGAAAGGCGAAATCTTACGCGTTGGTTTATCATAGTAGCATCTTTTTTCATTGTAATCTTAATACTTTGGAATACCTATAACTTTTTCCAAATTTTTAAAAACGAAGAGCGAGCAAAAATGGAGTTTTGGGCAAGTGCGCAAAAAACGTTAGCTAATGCCAATGAATTTACAGATATTGAATTACCATTCCAAATCATCCAAAACAATACTACAATCCCAATGATTGTAACAGATAGTAAAGATTCCATTATAAGCCACAACAATATTGAGGATGCAATTGCAAATGATACTGCTGCGTTAAAAAAATATTTCAATTCGATAAAAAACGACAACCAACCCATAAAAATGCAACTTTCGGAGAAAAGCTATCAGTTGGTTTATTATGGAAATTCGCCTTTATTAAATAAATTAAAATATTATCCTGTTGCTTTATTATTGATTATTATTCTGTTTGGTGCTGTAGTGTATAATTTTTATCGTGCTACCAAAATGGCGACACAAAACAAACTTTGGGCAGGAATGGCAAAAGAGACGGCACATCAAATTGGGACTCCTTTATCGTCTTTAATTGGATGGTTGGAAATTTTAAAATTAGACAATGTTGAAGAAAGTACCATTGTAGAAATAGAAAAAGACATTACTCGATTGCAAACCATTACAGATAGATTTTCAAAAATTGGAAGCGAACCTGTCTTAGAAAAAAGAGATATAATTGAAGATACTAAAAACACAGTTGATTATTTACAAACTAGAGTTTCTCAGCAAGTAAATTTTTATTTTAAGGCACCTCAACACCCCGTATTTGTCGAAATTAATCCTGCATTACACAGTTGGACTATTGAAAATTTAGTTAAAAATGCCATTGACGCCATGAAGGGAAAGGGTAGTTTGAATATTGTAATTTCAGAATTAGAAGATATGGTAAAAATCAGTATTTCAGATACTGGAAAAGGAATTCCCAAAAACCAATTCACTAAAGTTTTTGAACCTGGGTTTACCACTAAAAAACGCGGTTGGGGATTAGGATTATCATTAACTAAACGAATTGTTCAAGAATACCACAAAGGAAAAATTAAAGTAGTTCATTCTGAAATTGGAAAAGGAACTACCATGCAGATTAGTTATAAAACAACATAAAAAAATCCCGAATGAATCGGGATTTAATTTTTATAAGTTGGAAGCGATTTGCTTGGCTAACTCTTGAAATTCTTCAGGTGTTAAAATGGTTTTTCTTTGAAAACGCATATCATCCATATCTTGAAGTGGAATTAAATGTACATGAACATGTGGCACTTCTAATCCTACAACAGCAACTCCAATACGTTTGCATTCAACCGATTTTTCAATAGCCTTTGCTACTTTTCTAGAAAACTTCATTAATCCTAAATAATGCTCTTCTTCCATATCAAAGATTTTATTAATCTCTTGTTTTGGAATACAAAGTGTGTGTCCTTTGGCGTTAGGATTCACATCTAAAAAAGCCAAATAATTTTCATCTTCAGCAATTTTATAACAAGGAATTTCTCCGTTTACTATTTTAGTAAAAATACTAGCCATTTTAAATAAATTATTAGTCTCTTGTAATTTCTAAAACATCAAATTTTAACACACCGTTTGGAACATTAATTTCCGCCACTTCTCCAACAGATTTTCCAAGTAGACCTTTCCCAATAGGAGAAGTTACTGAGATTTTTCCTGTTTTTAAATCGGCTTCACTTTCAGCTACTAATGTGTACTTCATTTCCATACCATTAGCTTGATTTTTAATTTTAACAGTAGACAATACCAATGCTTTTGACAAATCTAATTGCGACTCATCAATTAAACGAGCATTTGCCACTAACTCTTCCATTTTAGAAATTCTCATTTCTAATAAACCTTGCGCTTCTTTTGCTGCATCATACTCTGCATTTTCAGATAAATCTCCTTTATCTCTAGCTTCTGCAATTGCTTGCGATGCTTTTGGGCGTTCTATACTTTTAAGTTGATCTAATTCGTCTCTTAATTTTTTTAATCCTTCTGCGGTGTAATAAGATACTGTACTCATAACTTCATAGTTTATATAAATAGAAAGAATCCCACCTGCATGGGATTCCTTTTCACAAAGATAGTGATTTATTTTTAATATTAATTTAAGTAATATTGTAATGTTTAGTCAAAAGTAATTAATTAAATTTGTTTTACAAATGAAAACAAAAAACCTAATGAAAAAATTTCTTATTCTACTTTTAATCCCTTTGTTTTTTGGATGCGACAAAGAAGAATTTAAAAATAATAATCCGTATTTACCCAATTACCCTGTAAACTTAAACATCAATATGAGTTTACCTCAATACAGTAATTTATTGAGTCCTGCTAATGCAGTTTATATCAGTTCAGCCGGACAAGGAATTAGAGGAATAATCGTTTTTAATACAGGAAGTGGTTATGTTGCATACGACGCAGCTTGTCCTAATCAGTCTTTATCTTCTTGTTCTACTATGACTATTGTAGGTATTGATGCTATTTGTCCTTGTGATGATAAACGATATAGTTTATTTTCTGGTTTATCACAAGGAATGCAATATCCAATGAAACGCTATCGTATAGAACAAACAAGTGAGGTTTCGCTTCGTGTTTATAACTAACAAAAAAGCCTGAAAATTTGAACTTTCAGGCTTTTTTAATTTAACTAAAATTTTAAACTCAATCCAAAAAGGAAATTAATTCCCGCTTGCGGATAATAACCGGCTCCACCATAAGTAATTGTACTTCCTGAAGAATCGTCATCATACGTATAGAAATAACCATTGGATTCATACTCTACATTAAAAATATTGTTAACTAAACCCGAAAAAACAATAGATTTTATTCCTTTATTAATTTTCCAATCGTAAGAAAAATTGAAATCATTAATAAAATAACTATCTAATTTCGAAACATCTGAATCGATATTTCCCATATATTGTTCTCCAACAAACTTTGACAACAATGATAATTGTAAACCTTTAATTTGCAAATAAGAAAATCGGTTTCCAAAAATAAAATCAGGAGAATAGGCGATATTTGTATTTCCTAAATTCTGAACTGCCCCATTAATTTCATAATAAAAATCCTCATTCTTATTTTGACTTAATGTGAAATTCGGATTTAAAATTAATTTATCTGTTAAAATAATTGTTGATTCTACTTCTATTCCTAATCTGTAACTTTTTCCGCTATTTGTAAAAATTGGCGAACCAACATCATTCAAATCGCCTGTCAAAACCAATTGATCGTTATAGCGCATATAAAATGCATTCGCGTATAATTTTACTTTTTTAGAATTATATTTCCAACCCAATTCATAATCAAATAAGCGCTCTGGTTTCATGGCACCGCTTTCGTAATCATCACGTCTTGGTTCTTTATTAGCAATTCCGAAATAACCATAAAAAGCATTTTTGTCATTTAATTGGTAGTTTAAACCTGCCTTTGGATTAAAAAATCTAAAAGTATCGTTTACAGCATCAAACTTCACACTTGTAGCATCGTAAAACACCATTCTGTATTGTAAATCAGTGAATAAATTCAATTTGTTTGTAACACTGTATGATGCTTTAATGTAGAAATTCACATCGTCTTTATTTCCATAATTATCATAATAACGATTTGGATTTGGAATGTAATTTTGTGTCCAAACTACTTCACCATAATGTAATCCTAAATAACGATTGGCAGCACCTCCAAATAATAAATCAGTTTTTGCAGTTTTATAATTTAAAGAGAATGTTGCTCCAAAGAAATCATTGTCTAACCAACGTTTTCTTACCAAATCAGAAATTGAATTTCCATTGAACGCTGGTAAATTATAATCTGCTAAATCTTCATCTTCTCTGTATTGCTCGAAATAACCTTTCCCAATGGTATAGTGTAATGCAGC
Source organism: Flavobacterium sp. (assembly GCF_020217025.1). Lineage (GTDB taxonomy): Bacteria > Bacteroidota > Bacteroidia > Flavobacteriales > Flavobacteriaceae > Flavobacterium. Next base: position 7,546 of record NZ_JAIWOF010000137.1, read on the forward strand.
GTTTGAAATCCAGTTGTCCGACCATTTTTCTGTCCAATGCAATTGAAAATGATTTTGCCAATAATTATCGGTTTCATTATCGTAAAATTGCATATTTCCGAATTCATCGAAATACATTCCGGCAGGATTGAATGTTCTGTCGTTTTTTAGTTTTTCAGGATCTTCAATTCCGTACCAAGCTTGATACGTTTTTTCTTTTCCTCCAAATGCTAATAATTTTATCAAAGTAGATTCTTTAACATAATTGGCATTAAAAAAATAACCAAACATATTAGAAGTTGCTCTATCGATAAATCCATCCGAAGCTATATTGGAAATTCTTCCATTTATTTCGAAGTTATTATGCAAACCAGTTCCAAAAGACAACGTATGCTTTCTTGTATTAAAACTTCCAAATGAATTTGAAATTTCAGCATATGCTTTTTCTTGATACGATTTGGTTGCCATGTTTAAACTGGCTCCAAAAGATCCGGCTCCATTTGTTGAAGTTCCAACTCCGCGTTGTAACTGAACGCTTTCTAAAGAGGAAGCAAAATCAGGTAAATTCACAAAAAACGTTCCTTGACTTTCACTGTCATTAAAAGGAACTCCGTTTAAGGTAACATTAATTCGAGAACCATCAGAACCACGAACTCTCATGTAAGTATAACCCACACCATTTCCTGCATCAGTTGTGCTAACCACAGAAGGCAAATATTGCAACAAAACAGGTATATCTTGACCTAAGTTTCGTGGGGCAATTTCTTCTTTGGATACATTCGTGTACGTAATTGGGTTCTTGTCTTTTGCTCTAACTGAAGATACCGTAACTTCTTTTAGTTCGGTAACTTTTGTAGTGTCTTTCTGGGTTTCTTGTGAAAAAGAAATAAAAGGCAAAAGGTAAAAGGCAAAAGGTAAAAGGCAACTAAAATAGTGACTTTTTGTTTTTGGCATTAAGCCATTTTTTTTGAATAAAGTTTTCATTCGTAAAATAAATACGAATAAAAGGGGCAATTATTCCTTGGTTAAAAATTAATTTTGATACTCTTTGACGCGAATAAACGTGCACATTTATTTTTGTCAATTCCCTAAACAGCATTATCTGTTCTAGGTTCTATGGGTATGATCTCAGCTCGTTATTTAGAGCACCCCTTTGAGACGAGGCAAAGATAAGCCAATTTCAATGACAATTACAAGAACAATTTCAAACTTACTTATATTGATTTTTGAACTTGAACTTGTCTTTGTGATTTTAAAAGTTTGGTTTTTTTCTGTTTTGTTTTAAAACGCTCATTACTTTTTTAGCGTTCAGTCGTTTCTCTTTTACCGCTCTTGGAATTTTAGTTTCTTTTCGCTCTTTTGGAACAATCAACGCATTTTCGAGTAACTTAAAACATTTCTTAATGACTTTTTCTTTGTTTTTCAGTTGACTTCTATCTTCTTCGCTGGTTAAAATAAGGATTCCTTCTTGCGTTAATTTAGTTGCGATTTTAGTTTGCAACAAAGTTTTTTCATCATCGGTCAATCCTTTTGAATTGACTAAATCGAAAGTCAACACCACTTTAGAAGAAACTTTATTTACATTTTGTCCTCCTGCACCGCTGCTTCTTACCGCTTTAAATGAAAACTCAGATGCGATTATTGATTTATCCATTATCAGGTTGGTGTGACGATTTTAATAAATCATTTACAGTTTTAACTGGATTGAAAGTTTCTAACGGAACCTCAACAAAAATAGTGGTCCATTTTGCCATAGCGCCATTCCATAATCCAGGAAGTTCAAAAGCTTTAATTGGTTTGCCGTTTTTTGTTTTTTCGGTAATAAAAGCGGCTTTTGGATCTATGAATTGGTTTAAATCAAACTTTTCGCCCTTGAAGTTTTTAACTCCGCAAACGATATCAACCGGGTTAAAATGAGTCGCTTCTTTTGCTATGTTTTTTTGTGATTTATTATTCAAATCTATTTGAGAAGATTCAACAATTTGTAAAGTTTGACGTCCTTTTTCATCTTGTACCCAAAATGGTCCACCACCTGGTTCCCCTTCATTTTTAACCATTCCGCACACACGAATTGGTCGATTTAAGACTTTAATTAAATACTCGATTTTGTATTCCGTTTGGAAAAAATTAAATTCTTCTGGCAATGGAAAAGACGTTTTATTCTCTGCAAAATCTTTGATTTCAGTTATTTGAGTTTCAGTAACATTTCCGCTTGAAAGCAATTTAAGATAATTGAAAATCTTGTATTGCATCCAAAGTAAAACACCGCCTAATAACTTTTTATTTGTTTCGATAACTTTTCTATGATTTTGAGAAACGTTATCAATATTTTTAATGTAGATTATATCCGATTGTAACGCATTCAAATTGTCAATCAAAGCGCCATGTCCTCCGGGTCTAAAGAACAATTTGTTACCTTCAATTCGAAAAGGTGTATTATTTTCATTTACCGCTAAGGTATCAGTGGATTGATTTT
>NZ_JAIWOF010000138.1 GCF_020217025.1 Flavobacterium sp.
CGTTTCAATTTCTATTGGTAATTTATTTCCTTGAATTGATTTAATGTAAAGTGAATTGTTTGAAACATTCCAACCACGATTTTTTCCATCATAGCTATGCGCTGACGGACCAATTCCGATATATTTTTTACCTAACCAATAACTGGAATTATTTTTTGAGAAATAGTTCTCTTTTCCAAAATTTGATAATTCGTAATGAATGAATCCGCTTTCAGAAAGTTTATCGACCAAAATTTGAAAATGTTCCTGAGCCACTTCATCATCAGGTTGCGGAATAATTCCTTTTTGAATGAACGAATGCAAAGCCGTTTTGGGTTCGACCGTTAAAGCATAACTCGAAATATGCGGCACACCAAAAGACAAAGCCGTTTCGATGTTTTGCAACCATTTTTCATTACTCATTTCGGGAACACCATAAATCAAATCAATAGAAATATTATCAAAATATTGAATAGCTGTTTCCAAACATTTTTTAGCTTCTTCAGCATTGTGCGCACGATTCATCATCTTCAAATCGTCTTCAAAAAAGGATTGAATTCCGATTGATAATCGGTTGACTTTATTTTTTGAAAGTTCAATTATTCGATTCTCTGTTAAATCATCTGGATTGGCTTCTACCGTAATTTCTGGATTTTCGACTACTTTATAGTTTCGATACACTTCATCAATTAAAAATCTCAAATCTGCAATCTGCAATATCGAAGGCGTTCCACCACCAAAATAAATCGTTTCTACAATCTCATCCTTAAACTCGTTTTTACGTAATTCAATTTCTTTAGCCAATGCCAAAACCATCTCATCTTTCTTCTTCAAATTAGTAGAAAAATGAAAATCGCAATAGTGACATGCTTGCTTGCAAAAAGGGATATGGATGTAGATTCCTGACATTTTATTAGTGTTCAGTCGCAGTCGCAGTTTACAGTGCTGAGACTGAAAACTGCGACTGAGAACTATTTTTTTATTCTATCTTCATTCTGTTTCACAAAAGCATCCCAACCCGAATAACTTTTCCCTACTTCCACTCTTCCCGAATTGAAAAAATGACAAACAGCTGCCGCTAAACCATCGGTTGAATCGAGGTTTTTTGGTAATTCTTTTAAACCTAATAATTGTTGGAGCATTTTGGCAACTTGTTCTTTACTGGCGTTTCCGTTTCCAGTAATCGCCATTTTAATTTTTTTAGGTTCGTATTCTGTAATTGGAATATCTCTCGAAAGTCCGGCTGCCATGGCAACTCCTTGTGCTCTTCCTAATTTCAGCATCGATTGCACGTTTTTTCCAAAGAAAGGCGCTTCAATAGCAATTTCATCTGGATTGTGTGTGTCGATTAATTCAATGGTTCGCTCAAAAATGACTTTTAATTTCTGATAATGGTTGTCGTATTTGGACAAAATAAGCTCGTTCAACTGTAGAAATTCCATTTTCTTGTTGACTACTTTGATTAATCCAAAACCCATAATCGTCGTTCCTGGGTCGATTCCTAATATGATGCGTTCGTTTGCCAATTTTAGTGTAAAGTTTCGTTTCTTTGTACCAATGATTACAATTCCTCACAAAGCTAAGCAATTCCTTGTTTTTACCATCAAACTTTTGATTGTAATTGGTGCGTTTTATTTTATTTATGACCAAATTGCAAATAATTCAAAGTTAGAATGGAGTAAGTTCCAGACTTTAGTTTTGGAAAAAACTTCAATTACAACTATCATTTTCATTTTATTATTTAGTGTTGCGAATCGCTATTTTGAGATTTTAAAATGGCAAAATTTAGTTGATTTCATCAAACCGATTTCGGTTGGCGAAGCAAGTAAACAAGTTTTGGGAGCTTTAACTGCTGGAATTTTCACACCAAATGGTTTGGGAGAATATGCCGGAAAAGCCATGTTTTTCAAGAAAGAACAAACTAAAAAAGTGGTATTTTTAAACTTGATTTGCAACGGAATTCAAATGATTTTGACGATTATTTTTGGAACTATTGGATTGATTCTAATTGGGTATTGGAAATGGGCATTAGCGATAATTGGAATTGCAATTATTATATTTTTCACTTCAATTATTTCGAAAAACATCACCATAAAAGGGTATTCCATTCAGAAATTGATCCACAAAATCAACGAAATTCCGAAGAAGATTCATCGAAAAAATATTTTATTGGGAGTTTGTCGTTACTTGGTTTTTTCGCATCAATATTATATTTTGTTTTTGGTTTTCGATATCGATTTACCTTATCTAACATTGATTAGCTCGATTGCTGCGGTTTATTTTTTAGCTTCTTCGCTACCAAGTTTTCAATTTTTAGATTTTGCTGTAAAAGGAAGTGTGGCGATGTTTTTCTTCGGAAAACATGGTGTTAACGAGTGGATTGTAATTTTTATTAGTACGTTAATGTGGTTTTTAAACGTAGTTTTACCTGTAGTAATTGGAAGTTATTACGTAATGCGATTTAAGTTGAATACTTCAAAATAGATTCATTATGCTGGAATTAATTCTCGGAACCGTTTTTCTCATTTACATCCTGTTCATTGGGCAACTGATTTATGGATGTAATCGAATGAAACGCTTTTCGAGAAAGGAATTCACTCCAAAAACATCTTTTACCATTGTAGTTCCGTTTCGAAACGAAAAAGAAAATCTTCCTAATTTATTGCATTCGATTTCTTTGTTGAATTATCCGAAAGAATTGGTTGAAATTATTTTGGTGGATGATGATTCTGAGGAAGTGTTCAGCATTCAGGATTTAGTGTTTAGTTTGAAAGTAATTAAAAACGAAAGGAAATCAAATTCTCCTAAAAAAGATGCTATTGAAACGGCGATTCAAGTTGCCAAAAACGATTGGATTATTACTACTGATGCCGACTGTTTGGTTCAGAAAAACTGGTTAACGACTTTCGATCAATATATTCAGGAAAATGAAGTAGAAATGGTGGCTTCTGGCGTTTGTTATGTTCCGAAAAGTGGTTTTTTATCGGCATTTCAGAATTTAGATTTTCTAAGTTTACAAGGCGCTACGATTGGAAGTTTTGGAATTGGGAAACCTTTTATGTGTAATGGTGCTAATTTCGCCTATTCCAAAGCATTTTTCAAGGAATTAAACGGATTTCAAGGAAATGAAACCATTGCAAGTGGTGATGATGTTTTTTTATTACAAAAAGCAGTTTCAGCTGCTCCGAAAAAAGTTGGGTTTTTGTTGGCTAAAGAAAGTATTGTTGCTACAAAACCTGTTGCAACTTGGACTGAACTGTTTCAACAACGCGTTCGCTGGGCTTCGAAAAGTACAGGTTATTCTTCTGTTTATGGAAAATTGTTAGCTCTTGTTGTTTTTGGCGGGAATTTGGTTTGGATAATGAGTTTTTTACTTTGGTTGACAAGTATATTAGACCAAAACATTTTCATGCTTTTTGTCGCTTTGAAATTCCTAATCGATTTTATCTTGATTTACAAAACCGCTAATTTCTTCGAATCGAAATTACAATATGTGTTAGCGAGTAGTTTGCTGTATCCGTTTTTTAGTGTTTTGGTGGCGGTGTATTCGTTGTTTGGTAATTATTCTTGGAAAGGGAGAAGTTTTAGAAAATAAAACTACTTCTCCATTTTAATAATCACTGGAAGTACGAATTGCGTTTTTACTTTTACGCCTCTTTTGATGGCAGGTTCTACTTTTGGGAAATCAGATAATCTTGAAGTTAAAATACTATCGATTTTTGTTTTATCTGCCAAAGCAATGCTGTCATTTGGATATAAGGTTTCGAATTGCAAGCTCGAATCGGGATTTACGGTAATTTTTACGTTGATAGTGTCGATTTCTGGATATTCAACACGTAACGTATCAATTCCTATTCGTTCCTGAATAGTTTGTGCCATATAATCGAAGAAACATTGTCTTTTTATTTCCGCATCTTTTATCGTATCGCATTGCAAAACCGATGGAAATTCATCGACTTCGTCCCAATTGATTTTTTTCAATTCTTGTTCTAGCAATTCTTTCTCATTAGGAACTTCTTTTTCGAAGTACTGACAAGAATGAAATGCCAAAAGCAAAAAAAGTAGCTGAATTAATTTTCTCATATTACTCTTGCATCTGAAAGGTTATAGGTATTGCAAACATAATATTTATTGGTTTTCCATCGCAAGTAGCCGGAATAGCTGTCGGCAAGGATTTAATTATGCGTATAGCTTCTTCCTCTAAAATCAATCCGTTTTTTGGACCATTAGCTTCTTTTATTTGCGGATTTCCTTCTTTATCAATATAAAATTGTACCAAAACTCTTCCTTCTAATTCGTAATCCATTGCAAATTCGGGATAATTAAATTTAGCCATAACATGCCTTCTTATATAATCTGTAAAAGTAATTTTTTCTTCAAAACCTGTTGTTGGGTTTTTTCTAACGTAATAAGGCGATTCTTGATTATTACATATAGGAAGATCTCCTACCTCTTTTTTGACATTATCAGCTAGTTTTGATTTCTCAATAGAATCGGCTTGTTTTTTTTGCTTTTTTACAATTTGACTTTCTTCAACACGAACTAAATAAGCATCCCATTCTTTTTTTCTAATTTCTTCATATTCTCTTTTTGTTTTTGCCAGTTCATTTAAACGTTCTTGTGTAGACATTTTTTTTTCTTGAGCAATAGCACTATTAACAATTATAAAAGAAACAAAAAATAAAAAAACAAATCGCATAAAACCAATTATTTAAAAAAGTAAGAAACAAAGTTATAAATTTGTTAGACAATAACTAAAATCTTATGGAATACTTTTTATTGATTCTGGGTTTACTTTTAATGATAGTTGGGATTATTGGAAGTTTACTTCCTGCTTTACCTGGACCACCTGTAAGTTGGGTTGGGATTTTATTGCTTTATTTTTGTTCAGGAATAGAAACCAATTATTGGTTACTAGGCATTACTTTAGTAATTGCCATTGTGATTGGAATTTTAGATTATGTAATTCCGGCACAAGGCACAAAATATTTCGGTGGAAGTAAATATGGGATTTGGGGAACGAATATAGGTTTGGTTATTGGAATATTTGCACCTATTCCTTTTGGCTTTTTAATTGGACCTTTTGTTGGAGCACTCGTGGGAGAACTTATTTATAACTCTCAAGAAAAAGGACGAGCATTTAAAGCTGCTACTGGTTCATTTATTGGATTTTTAGCAGGAACCTTCATGAAACTATTGGTGAGTTTACTTTTTTTTGGATTATTCTTGGTTTTGGTTTGGCAGAATAGAGGAATTTGGTTTTAACGAGAAGTATAAAAATCAAAAAAGCTCTGCATAAATGCAAAGCTTTCCATTGGTCTAACTACTAAACCTTTTTGGTACTTTCGTACCTAAACAACACAACTATTTTAAATATTTTAAGAGGGCAAAAAAGCCTTTCTTTTACGAAAGGCTTCCTCTTTACTGGCGGTCTGGACGGGACTCGAACCCGCGACCCCATGCGTGACAGGCATGTATTCTAACCAACTGAACTACCAAACCAGTGCTTGATTGCGAGTGCAAATATACTACGCTTTTTCATTCCTGCAAATCTTTTTGCAAAAAAAATTAAACTTTTTTCAGTGTTTTCAGCCAAACTTTTGTTTTTCAACTAAATACGTTAGTAAAATTTTTTCGAAATTTTCACCTACAGAAACGGGTACATAACGAATTTGATACTGCATACACGTTGCTTCTATCGTTTTGAAATAATCATGCACCACTTTTTGATACGATTCTTGCGTATTTTCGGCAAATAAATTGATTTCTTCTCCCGATTCTACATCAATAAATTTACGTGGCGCATTGTCAAAACTGAAATTTAACTCGGTTTTTTCATCGTAAACATGAAAAACTACCACTTTATGTTTGTTGTGTTTTAAATGCTGCAATGCTTTGAAAATTTTATCGCTGTCTTCATTCTGAAACATATCGGTAAATAAAATCACCATAGAACGACGGTGAATGTTTTCGGCAATTTGATGTAAAAAAGTTACCGTGTCGGTTTTTCGAGTGGTTTTGTTTTGTGATAAAACTTCTTCCAGTTTGTTTAAAATCATGCGATGATGACGCTCGCTTCCTTTTTCTGGCGAATAATATTCATACATATCCGAATAAACGCTCAATCCAACTGCATCTCGTTGCTTTTTAAGCAAATTCATTAAAACCGCAGAAGCCAATACCGAAAATCCTATTTTACTCTCATAAAACGGCTGATTTTCCTTTAATTTCGGATAATGCATCGAAGACGAGTTGTCTAAAATCAAATGACAACGTAAATTGGTTTCTTCTTCGTAGCGCTTGGTGTATAATCTATCGGTTTTGGCGTATAATTTCCAATCGATATGCTTGGTACTTTCTCCTGGATTGTAAATTTTATGTTCCGCAAACTCTGCCGAAAATCCATGAAAAGGCGATTTGTGCATACCGGAAATAAAACCTTCGACAATTTGGTTAGCCAAAAGTTCTAAATGCTCAAAACTGGAAATTTTTTCTATTTGCTGCTCTAAATTCATATCGTAAAGATAGAAAAAGATTTTAAATTTTGGAACACGGATGAAACGGGTTCGCTAAGGCAAAACGCGGTTAAAAACGGATTTCTTAAATGAACGCTACAAATTGAAATAATTAAAACTTCAATAAAGAAAAACAATCTAACTATGTGTTTTAAAACAAAAAAAGGCTCAACTTTCGTTGAGCCTTGAATTTCTTTTTCAAATATTATAGTAATGCATCAATTGCATCAGTATACGTTTTCTTTGGAGCAACACCAACTTGTCTTCCTACCACTTCTCCGTTTTGGAATACTAAAACTGTTGGAATATTTCTAACTCCGTATTTTGCAGCAAATTCTTGGTTTGCGTCAACATCTACTTTTCCTACTACTGCTTTTCCTTCATACTCAGCAGAAATTTCGTCGATAACTGGACCAACCATTCTACATGGACCACACCAAGCTGCCCAAAAATCTACTACTACTGGTTTGTCTGATTTTAATACTACTTCGTCAAAAGTAGCATCTGTTATTGCTAATGCCATATTATTTCTTTTTAGTTTTATACTTATTTGAATCGCAAATTTAGGAATTAATTACGAATGAAAGTGTTTTTTAAAATTACTTTTGATTATACTCTCATTTGCAGAATTTATACTTTAATTCAATTTAAAATTTACTTGCATGCGTTCCAATTCTTGAAGCAATTCGGATGAAATCTTAACTTTCAATTTTCGGCTTGGCATCGAAAGTTTTGTTTTTACGATGATTTCTTCTTTTTCAACTGGAACTTCAATATTCATTTCCATTTCTTCATTAGAATCTTCCGAAATTTCGTCTTCCACATCAACAGGACTTGAAACTGGAATATCTTCCACAATTCGTTTTATTCGTTCCAATTCCATCACTTCAAAAGTCACTGAATTATCCCCTTTATTTTCAGAAAAAATTCGATTTAATTCGGTTATCACATGTTCTTTCACATCATTAATTGGGAACATTAAAATCAATTTCTTAGCAAATGTAGGCAATACATCAGCCAACATTTTAGCATCTAAAAACTGAATTCTTGGATCGGATTTTTTACCCGTTTCGCGATTTACCCAACCTTCTTTCACATTGATTTTAAAATACACAAACTGATTTTGCAACAAGAAATGACGGTATTTTAAATATTCTTCATCAAAAATTCTGAACTCATAACTCTCGTCATAACCTTCTAACACAAAGGTTGCCCAGCCTTTTCCGTTTTTGGCTGTTCGATGTTGCACATTGGTTACAATTCCTCCGAAAGAAAGATTTTTTCCCAAATGCTGCTCCAGATTTTTAAGCGATTCTAATTTAGCCGTGCAGAAATATTTCATCTCAAATTTATAATCATCTAACGGATGTCCCGAGATATAAATTCCGACTACTTCTTTTTCTTTGGCTAATTTTTCCATGGTGCTCCATTCTTCACATGGTGGCACTTGAGGTTCTGCAATTTGAACTTCCGAAGCATCACCAAACAAGCTTACTTGCGATGAATTTTCGTTTTCTTGGAATTTCGAACCATAACGAATCGCCTTTTCTAAGAACGTAATTCCGTCGCCATCATGATGAAAATATTGTGCACGATGAGTTTCGGAAAAACCATCAAAACCACCAGCTAATGCTAAGTTTTCGAATGCTTTTTTATTCGCCGCACGCAAATCAATTCGTTTCGCTAAATCGAAGATGGATTTATAATTCCCATCTTTTCTATTCTCCACAATAGTTTGAACGGCTCCTGCTCCAACACCTTTAATCGCTCCCATTCCGAAACGAACGGCATAGTTTTCGTTAACCGTAAATTTATAGTACGATTCATTCACATCTGGACCTAAAACGGCTAATCCCATACGTTTACACTCTTCCATAAAGAACGACACTTGTTTGATATCGTTCATGTTATTCGAAAGCACCGCAGCCATATATTCTGCTGGATAATGTGCTTTTAAATACGCTGTTTGATACGCAATCCAAGCGTAACAAGTAGAGTGCGATTTATTGAAGGCATAACTTGCAAACGCTTCCCAGTCGGTCCAAATTTTATCTAATTTTTGTTCGTCGTGACCATTCGCTTTTGCTTGATCGATGAACTTAGATTTCATTTTATCCAAGACATCTTTCTGCTTTTTACCCATCGCTTTACGAAGTACGTCGGCATCACCTTTAGAGAAATTCGCCAATTTTTGCGACAAAAGCATCACCTGCTCTTGATAAACGGTAATTCCGTAAGTTTCTCCCAAATATTCTTCGCAAGCATCTAAATCGTAGGTAATAGGTTCTTCGCCATTTTTTCTACGAACAAAAGAAGGAATGTATTCCAATGGTCCTGGACGATATAATGCGTTCATGGCAATTAAATCGGCAAAAACCGTTGGTTTTAAGTCCTTCATGTATTTTTGCATTCCAGGCGATTCGTATTGGAAAACTCCAACCGTTTCACCTCTTTGGAACAACTCGTATGTTTTGGTATCATCAATTGGAAATTCGTCAGGATTCAAATCGATTCCTAAACGGTATTTTACCAATTTCACCGTGTCTTTAATTAAGGTTAGGGTTTTTAATCCCAAGAAGTCCATCTTCAACAAACCAGCACTTTCAGCGACCGAGTTATCAAATTGGGTTACATATAAATCCGAATCTTTTGCAGTGGTTACGGGAACGAAATTCGTAATATCATCAGGCGTAATAATCACACCACAAGCATGAATTCCGGTATTTCGCATCGAACCTTCTAACACTTTTGCTTGTTGAATGGTTTCTCCTGCTAAATCTTCTGAATTTGCGATTTCAATTAGTTCTTTTACTCGATCGAATTCTTCAGAACGTAATGCTTTTTTGACTTCGGATTCATCTTCGGCTAAGAATCTTGCTAAATTCCATTTGGATGGCATCATACCTGGAATTAATTTAGCAATTCTATCGGCTTCAAAAAGTGGTAAATCCAACACACGAGCGGTATCACGAATTGCCGATTTCGTAGCCATTTTACCATAGGTAATAATTTGCGCCACCTGATTAGAACCGTATTTATTGATTACATAATCCATCACACGACCACGACCTTCATCATCAAAGTCGATATCAATATCGGGCATGGAAACACGGTCGGGATTTAAAAAACGCTCAAAAAGCAAATCGTATTTAATTGGATCGATATTCGTAATTCCTAAACAATATGCTACAGCCGAACCCGCGGCCGAACCACGACCTGGTCCAACAGAAACGTCCATTTTTCTGGCTTCGGCAATGAAATCTTGTACAATTAAGAAATAACCTGGATAACCTGAATTGGAAATCGTAAGTAACTCAAAATCTAAACGTTCTTGAATGTCTGGTGTAATTTCGCCATAGCGTTTTTTTGCACCTTCCATCGTGAGATGTTTCAAATACGCATTTTCACCACGAACTCCACCATCTAATTTATCTTCCTCTACTTCAAATTCATCAGGAATTTTAAATTTTGGAAGCAATACATCACGATATAAAGAATAAGGTTCC
>NZ_JAIWOF010000139.1 GCF_020217025.1 Flavobacterium sp.
GTTTTATCGATAATTTCTTGAATATTGATAATCGCTTCGGGTAAATCCGCAAAAAGCTGCTTCATTTCGTCACCCGATTTGAAATAATATTCTTGATTTGGTAATCCATAACGATAACCACGTCCACGACCAATTGGTGTCGCTTGTTTTTCACCATCTTTTACACACAATAAAATATCATGCGCATTGGCATCTTCTTTATTAACGTAATACGTATTATTAGTCGCAATTAACTTCACATTGTGCTTTTTCGCGAAAGCTATTAAGGTTTGGTTAACGCGATTTTCGTCTTCTTGTTTGTGACGTATTAATTCCAAGTAGAAATCGGAACCGAATTGGTCTTTCCACCAAATCAAAGCTTCTTCTGCTTGACTTTCTCCAACATTTAGAATTTTACTTGGAATTTCTCCGTATAAATTTCCAGAAAGCACGATGATATCTTCTTTGTAGTGTTCTACGATTTTTCTATCAATACGCGGAACATAATAGAAACCATCGGTGTAAGCAATCGAAGACATTTTGGCTAAGTTGTGATAACCTTTTTTATTTTTGGCCAACAAAACTACTTGATAACCGTTGTCTTTTTTGGTCTTGTCTTTATGATCGTCACAGATATTGAATTCGCACCCTACAATAGGTTTGATTACGGTTTCTGTTGGTTCTTCTCCGTTTTCGACTAATTCCTTATTTTTAGTTTCAGCAGCTTTGTTATGATTTAAAACGGCGCTTACAAAATGAAACGCACCCATCATGTTTCCAGTATCGGTCATGGCAACCGCTGGCATTTTGAATTTTGCCGAAGCTTTCACTAAATCATTAATCGCAATGGTAGATTGTAACACCGAAAACTGCGTATGATTGTGCAAATGTGCAAAAGCAGCGTCTTTTAAATCCGATTTTACTTCTTCTGAAATTGTGGTTTGAACTTCCTCTTGTTCGATTTTTTTCAAACGCGCTCTGATTTCGTCAGAGGCTTGTTTCAGATTGATATGTTTTAATCCGATTAACTGGATTTCGCCTAGATTTTTTTCTCGGAAACTTCTGAAATATTCTGGCGTTACATCTAACTCTTCTTTGGTGAAAACTTCTCTTTTAATCAACTCAAGAAAACAACGTGTTGTTGCTTCCACATCGGCAGTGGCATTATGTGCTTCTGCGAATGGTTGATTGAAAAGATATTGATGTAATTCGGTTAATGTTGGTAATTTGAATCTTCCACCACGACCACCAGGTAATTTTAATAAGTTGGCGGTGATTTCGGTACAGGTATCCAAAACCGGCATTTTAGTCATATCAGAACCAATGTTCATTCGATGGAATTCACATCCCATAATATTAACATCAAACCCTACATTTTGACCAACGATGAATTTTGCTTTTGAAAGTGCAATATTGAATTTCTCTAAAACTTCAGATAGTAGAATTCCTTGCTCCATTGCCAATTCAGTAGAAATACCATGAATTCGTTCCGCATCATAAGGAATATTGAAACCTTCAGGCTTAACCAAATAATCTTGGTGCTCGATTAAATTCCCCATTTCGTCATGTAACTGCCAAGCAATTTGTATACAACGAGGCCAGTTATCGGTATCGGTAATGGGTGCCGACCAACTGCGCGGTAATCCTGTGGTTTCTGTATCGAAAATTAAGTACATCTATCTGATAATTAAGCTAAAGAAAATTACAAAAGCTGATTTTGAATAAAAACAAAAATACATTTTAAGTTAATGAATGCCAATTTAAGTTATCAACAAAACAAAAAACCATCTGAATTGCTCCAGATGGTTTTTTTATTTTAATTAGCTGTTATTATTAAAATGTCGCTAAAGGTACTTTATAAAACCAACCTTCTGAGAAAGTAACAACATCTCCAAGTTCATCCACAACATTGAATTTAAATTTCCCAGTAAATTTTCCGTCTAAAACTTCAGTAATCGTAATTTCTCCGTTACTTTGTTGCACATTAACTACTTTGAATTTAGCATTATTATTACCTCCTACAATAGTAATTAAATCACCAGCTCTATATCCATTACCTCTTGAAACTAAAGTAATAGAAGTAACCGCTCCATTAGTAGTTGTTGTTGCAACTCTAATACCAGAACCAGAACCACCAGTAGTTTGAGCTCCAGCAGCATTATTTGTATAGCCACTACCCGCATTTTGAATAGCTGACAACTTGTATGCAGGACCAGAATAAACTCTAGAATCATACGATTTTGATAATTCAGGGCTGTCTAAATCATAAGATGCAAAGTCATTTGTATTAGCAGTTCCTAAAATGTATGTCCCTACAGTAGCAGTACTTGTTTTCAACATTACAGTTTCATATTCTGTAAAAGCCGTAATCGTCAACGCCCCACCTGCGTCAACTGAAGCAACAGAATAATTTGCTCTCCACGCATTATTATTAAAATTAGCCTGAAAAGCAGGAGTATTAGTCTGAATATCTTCTTGACAAGAAGCAAATAAAACCGTAGCAGCTATTAAAGAAAGTAATTTTTTCATTTTATTTATCCTATATATTATAAGTAGGTAACAAAAATAACTTTTTTATTGAAACAAACACATTTTATCAGAAAAAATATTTTCAAACAACTTACACATTTGTATTGCAAAGTTTTATATATTTGCACCCTTAAATAACCGAGGTCGAGAACCTCAAATTAATCACAAGATTATGTCAGTAAAAATTAGATTACAAAGACACGGAAAAAAAGGGAAACCTTTTTATTGGGTTGTTGCAGCAGATGCAAGATCAAAAAGAGATGGTAAATTCTTAGAAAAAATCGGAACTTACAATCCAAACACTAACCCTGCAACTATCGATTTAAACATCGAAAAAGCTGCACAATGGTTACACAATGGTGCTCAGCCAACTGACACTGCAAGAGCAATTTTATCTTACACTGGTGCTTTATTAAAACACCACTTAGATGGAGGAGTTCGTAAAGGTGCTTTAACTCAAGAACAAGCTGATGCTAAATTAGCTACTTGGTTAGAAGAAAAAGCTGGTAAAGTTGATGCAAAAAAATCTGGTTTATCTAAAGCAGAGGCTGATGCAAAAGCAAAAGCATTTAAAGCAGAACAAGAAGCAAACGCTAAACGTATTGCTGCTCAAGCTGAGGCTGCAAAAGCTGCTGAAGCTACAGAAGAAGTTGCTGAAGAAGTAGTTGAGGCTGCTGCTGAAGAAGCTCCAGCTGTTGAAGAAAACAACGAAGAAACTCAAGCATAATTTTATAGCGATTCCATGCGTAAAGAAGATTGTTTCTATTTAGGTAAAATCGCGAAAAAATTTAGTTTCAAAGGGGAAGTATTGGCGTATTTAGACACCGACGAACCCGAATTGTATCAAAATTTGGAATCAGTTTTTGTTGAAATCAACAAAAGTCTGGTTCCATTTTTTATTGAAAGTAGTTCGCTTCACAAAGAAAAATTCTTACGCATCCGATTTGAAGACATTCAAACCGAAGAAGAAGCAGACGAAATCATGGGAAGCGAAATTTATCTTCCCCTTTCTATGTTACCTAAATTAGAAGGCACTCAGTTTTATTACCACGAAGTAATTGGATTTGATGTAATTGATACCCGTTTAGGAAATATTGGAAAAATTGCCGCTATTAATGACAGTGGTGCTCAACCCCTTTTTGAAATCGATAAAAACGGAACTGAAATTTTAATTCCGTTTATTGATGATTTCATCATTGCACTTGACAGAGTAAACAAAACCATTACATTAGAAACTCCTGAAGGTTTGGTTGATTTATATCTTGGATAATTCCGATGACTTTTAACTTCAAACAATTTCACGTTAATCAAGATCGTTGTGCTATGAAAATTGGCACGGATGGTGTTTTGCTTGGCGCTTGGACTCCGTTAATCAACAATCCTTATAATGTTTTAGACATTGGTGCTGGAACTGGGATTTTATCTTTAATGTTAGCCCAAAGAAGCAACGCCGAACAAATTGATGCCATTGAAATTGACGAAGACGCTTACGAACAATGTGTTGGAAATTTTGAAGCTTCGCCTTGGGGTGATAAATTATTTTGTTTTCATGCAGGTTTGGATGAATTTGTAGACGAACCTGAAGATGAGTATGATTTAATTATTTCTAATCCACCTTTTTATACGGATGATTATAAATCAGATAACTCTTCGAGAGATTTAGCACGTTTTGAAGATGCTTTGCCTTTTGAAGAATTGATTGAAGCAGCTGCTTTATTACTTTCGGATAACGGAATTTTCTCTGTGATTATTCCTTATAAAGAAGAAGAACGTTTTGTTGCCATGTGTAAAGAATTGGATTTATTTCCACTAAAAATTACTCGTGTAAAAGGTACTCCAACATCAGAAATTAAAAGAAGTTTATTGGCTTTTTGCAGAATGGAACAAACTCCGTTAATTGATGAGTTAGTCATTGAAATTTCTAGACATAATTATACTCCTGAATACATCGAATTGACGAAAGAGTTCTATTTGAAGATGTAGCCCTAGCCCAGATGGTAGCGGCATCTCCCGATAGCTATCGGGAATATAGCGGACAGCTGGAAAAAGCTTCTTATAAAATTATAACACTTGTTCGTTGATTTGTTAAAAATCTTTACTTACTTTTGTGACTTTCAAATCAAAAACTATGAGACCAGACTTATTTCAATCTCCAGATTATTATTTATTAGACGAATTATTATCTGACGAACATAAAATGGTGCGTGATGCTGCACGTGCTTGGGTAAAAAAAGAAGTTTCTCCAATTATTGAAGAATACGCACAAAGAGCAGAATTTCCAAAACAAATCGTAAAAGGTTTAGGAGAAATTGGTGGATTTGGCCCATATATTCCAGTAGAATATGGTGGTGCTGGATTAGACCAAATTTCGTACGGATTAATCATGCAAGAAATTGAAAGAGGAGATTCGGGTGTACGTTCGACTTCATCTGTTCAGTCTTCTTTGGTGATGTATCCAATTTGGAAATATGGAAACGAAGAACAAAGAATGAAATATTTACCAAAATTAGCCACTGGAGAATTCATTGGTTGTTTTGGTTTAACTGAGCCAGATTACGGTTCAAATCCAGGTGGAATGGTAACTAATTTTAAAGATATGGGCGATCATTATCTTTTAAATGGTGCTAAAATGTGGATTTCGAATGCACCTTTTGCTGACATTGCAGTAGTTTGGGCTAAAAATGAAGAAGGAAGAATTCACGGATTAATCGTGGAAAGAGGAATGGAAGGTTTTTCAACTCCTGAAACACACAATAAATGGTCGTTAAGAGCTTCTGCAACAGGAGAGCTTATTTTTGACAACGTAAAAGTTCCTAAAGAAAACTTATTACCAAACAAATCTGGATTAGGAGCACCACTAGGCTGTTTAGATTCGGCACGTTATGGAATTGCTTGGGGAGCGATTGGAGCAGCAATGGATTGTTATGATACTGCTTTGAGATATTCAAAAGAAAGAATTCAGTTTGACAAACCAATTGGAGCTACGCAATTACAACAAAAGAAATTAGCTGAAATGATTACTGAAATCACGAAAGCACAATTGTTAACTTGGAGATTGGGTGTTTTAAGAAACGAAGGAAAAGCGACTACAGCTCAAATTTCGATGGCGAAAAGAAACAATGTTGACATGGCGTTAACTATTGCTCGCGATGCACGTCAAATGTTAGGTGGAATGGGAATTACAGGTGAATATTCAATCATGAGACACATGATGAATTTAGAATCTGTAGTGACTTACGAAGGAACTCATGACATTCACTTGTTAATTACAGGTATGGATGTTACAGGTTTCCCGGCATTCAAATAATTAAACAATAGATAAAATTGATACAAAATGCTTCTCTTTTTAGGGAAGCATTTTTACATTTGTAGTGTACGGATTCAAAACCAAATGAAGTTAGAATTTCGTATATAAATTAAAAATTGCCTTATGAATATTCAAACCATAAACCAATCGATTCAAAATCAGAAAGAACAATTGTTAAACCATTCGTTATACAATAAAGTAAAAACGATTGACGATTTACATTGTTTCTTAGAAAACCACATTTATGCGGTTTGGGATTTTATGTCGTTATTAAAAGCCTTACAAAATAAATTAACTTGCACCACAACACCTTGGTTACCAATTGGAAATCCAGAAATTCGTTATTTAATTAATGAAATTGTTGTAGCCGAAGAAACTGATTTAACATTGGATGGCACGCGACAAAGTCATTTTGAAATGTATTTGGATGCGATGACGCAATGTGGCGCTTCGACAACTCAAATCAATTCATTTTTGAAGAATGTGGAAGAAACCAAAAACATTTTTGTATCGATTAAACAAAGTGATTTACATCCGAATGTGAAAGCGTTTTTGGATTTTACTTTCCGTGTGATTGAACAAGGAAAACCTCATGAAATTGCGGCTGCATTTACTTTTGGAAGAGAAGATTTGATTCCGAATATGTTTACCGAAATCTTGAAAAACTTTCAGCAAAACTTCCCAGAAACCAATTTATCAAAACTAATTTATTATTTCGAAAGACATATTGAATTAGACGCTGATGAGCACGGACCAATGGCAATGCAAATGATTGCAGAACTTTGTAGCGATTCAGATCAGAAATGGAATGAAGTACAAGAAGTTTCGGTTTTAGCTTTAGAAAAAAGAATCGGACTTTGGAATGCCATTGAAGAGCAAGTGGAACATAAACATGAATTAGTATAAAAGCAAAAGCGAGAATTACTTCTCGCTTTTTTTATTGTTCTGGTGCTATTTCGATTTCCAAACCTTCTAAATCTTCTGTGATTGGAATTTGGCAGCCTAATCTCGAATTATCCTTTACGTGATAGGCTTCCCAAAGCATTGCTTCTTCATCTGGGTTGCGTTCTAAAGAAACCACATCGTTTAAAACATAACACTGACAAGAAGCGCACATGGCCATTCCGCCACAAACACCAACAGTTCCTTCTTCGGCTAATTCATAAGAACGAATTAACTCCATGATGTTCATGTTCATATCGGTTGGTGCTAACACTTCGTGTTTAACTCCATTTCTGTCGGTTATAAAAATAGTTACGTCTTGTGGCATGCTATTTCAAATAATTTATGATATATTCTTTATAATATAAGTGCTTCTTGCTTTGATTTTTAAACTTTTCTAACAATTCTTTATTATCAGAAATTATATTTTTAACAACTGCATTTGTCAGTTTCTTAACTTCAGCAGTTTGAAGATCAAGCACTTTCTCAACTCGTGTCACCATATAAATATCCATAACTTGAGCAGACTCAGTAGAATAAAAATAACACAATTTATTAACGAATTCTAATTTATAAAAAGCATAATCATTAATCTTTGACTTATAACCATCAACGATATATATATTTTTACCATCAGAAAAACCAAATACCTTTCCAATACTTTTCACTTCTTCTTTTTCAACATCTTGAAAATACACTTTCAAATATTCAAAAGAAAAATTAGTATTGTATTTTACATTGTGAGATTTAATTTCTCCAGCCAATTTCTGAGATGGATTATTATCCCTAAACTCTTCAAAACTTTTATAAACTCCTGGTTTTATCAAAGAATCTGATAAAATAGGAAATTGAGCAAAAGAACAAATACTCATAAAAAAGAAAAGAATTGTAATTAAATTCTTCATATTAATCAATTGATTTCACAACAGCTTTTTCCGCCTCTTTTCTAGTTCCATCAAAACCATCAACTCCTGAAACGGTGGTATATTTTAATACATAACGCTTTCCTGGATTGATTCGGTTGTACACACTTTGACACATTAAAGTTGCTTCGTGGAATCCACATAAAATCAACTTTAATTTTCCTGGATATATGTTTACGTCGCCAATCGCATAAATTCCGTCGATGTTGGTTTGATAATCTAAAGCGTTATTTACTTTGATAGCGTTCTTTTCGATTTCCAATCCCCAGTTGGCAATTGGTCCTAATTTTGGCGTTAGTCCGAAAAGTGGAATAAAATAATCGCATTCTGCTTTCATTCTGGCACCGTTAACTTCAATGTCAACAGCTGTAATTCTTTCGCTACCGTTAAACCCAACAACTTCTGCAGGAGTAACTAATTTAATTTTTCCAGCATTCTTCAATTCTTGTACTTTTTCAACCGAATCTAAAGCACCACGAAATTCGTTTCTTCTGTGAACTAAAGTCACGGAATTTGCTACATTCGATAAAAAAATGCTCCAATCTAAAGCAGAGTCACCTCCACCTGCGATTACGATGTTTTTTCCACGATATTTTTCTGGATCTTTTACGAAGTAATCTACTCCACGATCTTCTTTTTCGTAGAATTCAATATCTTTTAAAATAGGCTTTCTTGGTTCGAAAGTTCCTAAACCACCTGCAATAGCAATTGCTTTTGCTTGGTGTTTTGTACCTTCGTTAGTGGTTACTATAAAAGTTCCGTCTTCTAATTTTTCAATAGTTTCAGCGGTTTCTCCCAAGGTAAATCCCGGTTGAAACTGTTTGATTTGTTCCATTAAATTCGTTACCAAGTCTCCCGCTAAAACTGAAGGATAACCCGGAATATCGAAAATTGGTTTTTTAGGATACAATTCTGCTAATTGCCCGCCAGGTTGTGGCAAAGCATCAATGATATGACATTTAAGTTGTAAAAGTCCCGCTTCGAAAACGGCAAAAAGTCCCGTAGGACCAGCACCGATAATAAGAATATCTGTTTGAATCATTTTTTTAATTTTGAAAGTAGCAAAGTAACAAACTAGTACAATGTAGAAATATGATTTATGTCATACTATTGCTTTACTAAGCAATATTTTCTACGGTTTCAATTTGAGGTACGTATTTTTTGATTGTAGTTTCTACACCAGCTTTCATAGTGCTGATACTTAAACTACAATTGGTACATGCACCTTCTAAACGAACTTTAACATGTTTGTCTTCAATAATTTCTACTAATGAGATGTTGCCACCATCCGAATTCAAAAACGGACGAATTTCGTCTAACGCTTTTTCAACATTCTCTTTTATTTCTAATGTAGTCATATTTTTTTTAGTTTTCAGTCGCAGTTTTCAGTCGCAGTAAACAGCTTAAACGGTAAACTGAGACTGTAAACTGAATACTATTTTTTTACAGCAGAACAACCTGCCATTGTTGTTATTTTGATAGCTTCTGTTGGCGGTAATGTTTCGTTGCGATTTACCGTTTCTTGCACTACATTTCTTGTAATATTTTCGAAAACACCCTCTAAAACCGAAGCCGTTTGCAATGCTGCTGGGCGACCGTAATCTCCAGCCTCACGAATACTTTGTACTAATGGCACTTCACCTAATAAAGGCACTTGTAAATCTTCTGCTAAGTTTTTAGCACCTTCTTTACCAAAGATATAATATTTATTTTCAGGAAGTTCTTCTGGTGTGAAATATGCCATATTTTCGATAATTCCTAAAACAGGAACATTAATCGATTCTGACATGAACATTGAAACTCCTTTTTTAGCATCGGCTAAAGCAACTGCTTGAGGTGTACTTACTACAACAGCTCCTGTAATTGGCAACGATTGCATAATTGATAAGTGAATATCGCCTGTTCCCGGTGGTAAATCGATTAGCATGAAATCTAATTCACCCCAGTTAGCATCAAAAATCATTTGATTTAGAGCTTTAGCTGCCATTGGACCTCTCCAAATAACCGCTTGGTCAGGTTTTGTGAAAAATCCGATAGACAAAATCTCAACTCCGTAACTTGCAACCGGTTGCATTTTTGATTTTCCATCCACCTCAACTGAAATAGGTTTTGAGTTTTCGACATCAAACATGATTGGCATTGATGGTCCATAAATATCAGCATCTAAAACACCAACTTTGAATCCCATTTTAGCTAAAGTTACCGCAAGATTTGCTGTAATTGTAGATTTTCCTACACCACCTTTTCCTGAAGCAACAGCAATAATATTTGAAATTCCAGGAATTTGTTTTCCACGAATTAAATTTGGATTTTCTGGTTTTTCTGGCGCTTCAACTTTGATGTTTACTTTTACTTTGGCTTTTTCGTAAACTTTTTCGTGAATTACTTTTATGATATCAACTTCTGCACGTTTTTTAATATGTAAAGCTGGTGTTGATAATAGTAAATCTACCACAACCTCATCGCCAAAAGTAATTACATTTTGAACTGCTCCACTTTCCACCATGTTTTTACCTTCACCTGCAACCGAAATAGTTTCTAATGCAGCTAAAATTTCTTTTCTATCTAATTTCATTTTTTTGAGTTTTAAATAAATCAGTTTAAAACAGAATAACTTACGTTTTTATTCAGACTGATTTTAGATTGCAAAGATAACTAAAAATAAAAAAACTAATAAAAACAAGACTTAGCGAGTTTTTATTAAAATTGTTGAACAAAAAGTTGAACAATTTTACGAATTACCTTTGCAATTATTTATTGTTAATAATTGACTATATTTTTGGCAAATTTAACTATAATAATTCTAAATAACTAATTGATAACATTTGATTAACTAATAAAAATAATAACATATTAATGGCTTCAAATATTTTTTATACATTAGCGAAAGATATTTTAATAATGAAATAATTTATGAGTAGTAAGAAGGATAATAGACCATTTTTTTGGGAAAAAGATTTTGATGGAAAAAAAAGAAAAGTGTATGCTGACAAAGAAGGACTTTTCGATGGATTGGGAGAAATATTAGGAAGTGTAGTTAAAGAAATATTTAAAGTATTTAAAAAGTAAAATATGTTAAAGAAAATATTAAACAAAGTTTCATTTTTTTTCAAAACTTGTAATAATTGCGGAGAATACGAAAAAGATTGTGAATGTCCGTTTGGACCAAATATAGACGACTAAAAAAGACTTATAGAGATATAAGTCTTTTTGTTTTTTTTACTATTTACTTAACCTGACTAATCGTTATCAAAATCAATTTTAGATTGCTCATTTCTTAAAATATGATTGATAATGCGGTTAATCTTGTATGATTTATTAATATAGGTATTTACAGATTTTTCAAATTTTTGCTTTATTTCAAGTTCAACCTCTAAAATATCTCCCTTTGCAAATGCCTCCCCGTTATCAATTCTTTTTTGAAAATTAGGATCGCTTATCTTAACTGATATTTTATTTCCTTTAAAATAAAAGTCGGATTTTAATTTATCATCAAAAGAAATTCTAATAATATTTAAAGTAGCTGCAATTACAATGTTTTTTTCTCCTTCAAGTATTTTTTCAGATTTAACAGACATGTATTCAAACTCATCTTTATTAACTCTAACAAGAGGCTTTTCGTTTTTATCTGTTATCTCATATGCAGTTATTGAATTATCATTTTCCAATGTTTCAAAACTTTGTGAAAGTGCATCTTTGACAATTGCATTATTTTCATAAATATTGGCTACAAAATTTTCAATATAAATTACTTGCCCTTTTTCATTTTCAATTTTAACCTTATTTCTTTCATTGGTTTGTGATTTAACTTCACCTCCCTTTAAAAATTTCTTCAACTCTATTAATCCAACGAAACCACCAATTACGGCACTTGCCACTTGGACATTTTCGGAAGTAAGTAAGTTTTTCAAATTATCAAATGCCGTTTCAACTAAATCGATATGAACAAGAAAACTTCCTTTTTGAAGTGCCTTAATTTTAATGTCGATTTTCTTACCCGTGTTTAATTCATTATTAACCTCCTGAATAATAGAACTTGTATGTAGTAAATTGTTAATTAAAACATTAGCATCTATTTGATGTTGTTCTCCGTCAAATTTAATTTTAAACTCTGTATCCAAAATATTTTTTTTAGTCATCAAATATAGTATTAAATAAGGAAATGATTTATAAATTATACCTCTATCATCTTCTTAATTTTTTGCACCGTCCCGCTACTCTTATCTGTAAGCTTCATTGTTTTTCTTACTGAATAACCTTGTTTCAATAATTTAACGATGTCTTTATGTTCGTTTAGTAAAGTTTCTTCGTCTTTTTTGAAGCCTTCTTTTCTTCCCACCTTTCCGCCATTCTTTCTAAAACTCTCATAGCCTGATTTTATTCTTTGTCTAATTTGATTTTTTTCCATTTCGCTCACCGATGTAAGAATTTGAATTAAAAACTGCGACATTGCGTTTATTTCGCATTTATCATTCAATGTTTCAATATTATGGTTTTTGATATAAAGAGAAATACAATTTTCGTTTAACAACTGAATTGTTTTTAAAACTTCGATTGTATTTCTTCCCAATCTACTTAACTCCCAGCATAGCACTTTATCAATTTTGTTTGATTTGATAAAGTTTATCATTTTCATAAGTTGAGGTCTTTCTTCATTTGTTTTTGCTCCGGAGATTTTTTCCTCGAAAACGCTCACAACCTCATAATTCATTCTATTTGAGAATTCTTTTAATTCTTCTGTTTGTCTTTTATAATCTTGACTATTCGTCGAAACTCTGGCGTATATAACTACTTTCATTTGTATCGTTTTAATATTTTATATTATAAAGATACGGATAGTGTATCAAATAACCTCACCTTTATAGATTAAAATGATACATTTTATAAATGATACAATTTTCAGTTAAATTGGCTTCAAAAAAAACCTCATCGTTATTTTGATGAGGTTCTATTTATTCAAGTTGTATTCTTGTAAGTTATCAACGCATTTTTCAATAACATCACTACTTATATTCTTTCCGTCTATCTTGTCGAAGTCAATATCAAAAGTTTTGGCAATTCTTGGATATTCAGCTAAAATCTCTTCAAAGTCCTTTTCTTTTTTAAACTTTTTTAATTGCTTAATCATACCTGACATCCAATCATAGGAAACTTCTGGACTAACATTTTCATTTCGTATATAAAACAACTCTTCATTTGTAATGTCAAAATATTTATACATCAAATCATTCGTGTTTTCAACTTTAACCCCATTGTTATAGTTTCTCAATGCTGTTGCAATTCCCGAATATTTATTCATACAAACACCTACTAAATCATTACTATAATTGTTTGATTTAAGCGCACAATTAATTGCTATCATATTCACAATAAGCATTGTTATTATGCCTAATCTCTCGAAGTCCTTAAAAGTTAACTTCGTCAAAATACCCTTCATTATATTTATTGTTTTCATAATTCTATTATTATTGGTGGTTAATATTTTATTATAATGGTAAATCATTGTCAATCGGATTGTTCAATATTTCTAATGCATTTTCAAATCTATTGATTACATCATCGGAATTAGTCATAATTAATTCATAAGAGGCTCTTTTGTCGTGTTTACACATTCCGCTATCATTTAATAATTTATGACATCTATTACTCTCTTCATCAAAATAACATCCAAGGTCTGGTGTTAGTTTATTATCGCTAAACAACACAAAAAATGCAGTCGCCAATCCATCTAACTTTTTTAATGTTAAATACAATTCAAAATCCATGTCCACTACTTCACTTACACCATCTCTCGTTTTTAATAATTTTACTTTTTTCATAATTTTTATTTTTTAGTTGTTAATATTTTTAGACATAGAAATCCCACCTCGCTTAATAGCGAATTTTTTAAAATTCAATTATAAATGCCTGTTGTATAACTCTTAACAGAAAATCGTTGCGAGTATGTTTTTGATTTCTTTTACAAATGTATATCGAAAAAAGTATAAAAAAACATATCAAAAAATTTGGAAATTAATCAAGTCAGGAAGTTTGCGGATTGTTTGAAATGTTAAAATTATGTTAACAAATGAAAGGTCTTATAAACGCTCAATTCTTAAAAAATATTTTTTTTTGATAAAAAAACCTCATCAAAAAATTCATTTGATGAGGTCGATTTTGTATCTTTTGAAAATTCAATATTATTCTTTTTTTGTCTTTTTAGGTTTCTCTTTTGTAAATAGAGTAGAGGTATATTTTTCATACAATTCAAATAAAAACACCATTCTATTTGCTTCACTTGTAAACGCTTGACTTCTATAAGCCAGGTCAACTGCTTTGTCTAATTCATTATGCGCTTTCGCTAACGCAGGAGGCATAGTTAAAGGGTCATACAAGTCGGCTAATGAACTATTAGGAAACTCGGCTCTTACATCTAAAACCTTTTGCGCTTTTTCTTCTACCGCTTTTATTTGCTTATCGCTTGGGTTTTCGGGCCATGAATAATTGTTGTAAACAATATCTTTGGAATATCTAAAATCACTTTTTAATCTACCACAAATATTTTTAACCCAAGCCATGTGCATTGTTGACATTAAAATCCCAAAATGATATAAGGTTCCGTTTGGTATTGTATGGCAACTATTGTTAGCAATCTCGTTTTTTCCAAAAAAACCTAATGGAATATATTTACGGTTTTCGGATGTTGTGCTTGGTATTAAAATATATGTTTCAGGTTGATTTCTATCACGAAATAAAGTTGGTGTTAACGCAAATTTTTGAGTAGATGGAGCAACACTATTTAAACGGAATTGTTTAACCAAATCAACTCGCTTTAATACTTCTGGCATTTGTTTTAATTCACTTGGTTCGGCATTTACAAGCCACAAACACCAACGCTTATGACCATTTAAAAATTCGTATGCTGATATAAGAGGTAAAATATACTTTTCTGCTTTTGGTTCTTTAACTAAAAAGTTGTTTTTTTCTTCGTCAGTTAGTAGTAAGTTTCCACCATCTAATGGCATATTTCCAAAACTCATTTTCGGAACTGAACAAATAGGATTTGTATTCTTTTCTATTAGAATATCTTTTGCATCAACTAAATACGGATTTATATTCTTTGCTTTAATTTCGTGTGCTTCGCCTTTGATGTCATCATATTCAAAAATGCTTTTATTGGTAGTGTCATAATTAGCAAATCCAACAATAACACAATACACGGCGGCATTACCTTTGGCTTCATTGCTCCACTTAAAAGTGCGATGCGCAAAGTGAATTTTAATATTGTATTTGTTTACCATTTGCCCCCACAAAATACTCGTTTGTTCACCTTGAACGATTGAGTTAGTAGAAACAAAAGCCACTTTTATTTTTGTTCCTTGAATGTATTTTGCGCTCTTTATATACCAACCTGATACATAATCTAAAACGCCACTTCCTTGAATATTATCAAACTCTTTTACAATTTGATTTCGTTGAGTTTGGCTCATAATTTTTGAGCCAATGAACGGCGGATTTCCAATGATAAAAGAAAGTTTATCTTTTGAAATAACTTCTTCCCAATCGACTTCCAAAGCATCGCCATGAACTATTTTAGCCGATTTCTTTAATGGTAATCGGGCATAATATTGTCCGAACTCATTACTAATTAGCATATTCATTTGATGGTCAATTAACCACATCGCCACCTCGGCAATACGAGCGGGGAATTCTTCATATTCAATCCCGCACATCATATCGACGTTTAACCAAATAATATCGCCAATGTCTAAAACCCCTTGTCCGGATTTATAGGTTGCTCTTAAAATTTCGATTTCTAATAAGCGTAATTCACGATAAGTAATAACAAGGAAATTTCCGCAACCACAAGCAGGGTCAAGAAATTTGAGTTCGCTTATTTTTTTATGGAATTCGTGAAGTTTATTTTTATTTCCCTTTACATTTTCAAACTCTTTCCAAAGGTCGTCAAGAAACAAAGGCTTAATTAATTTTAGAATATTGGTTTCACTTGTATAATGCGCTCCAAGATTTCTTCTTTCTTTTGGGTTCATTACACTTTGAAACATCGACCCGAATATTGCGGGAGAAATTTTACTCCAATTAATACGACAACAATCTATTAACGCTTGGCGCATCTTGCTATCAAAACTCGCCATTGGTAAAATTTCCTCAAATAATTTTCCGTTTACATAAGGAAACTCGTTTAGTTGCTCATCAAGATTTTTAAATCGTTTGTCGTTTGGAGTGTTTAATACTTGGAATAGTTCTTGAAGTTTCGGAGCAAGGTCGCTTCCGTCTTCATTGGTTCTAAACTCAATATAATCTTGAAATTGTTGTATTGTAAAAATCGTTGTGTCTTCGGCAAACAAACAAAATAAAAGACGAACCAAATAGACTTCTAACGAGTGTCCTGTATAACCGATTTCTTCTAATCGGTCATGCAGTTTCCCCATTAGTTCAGCCGCTTTTATATTGGCTGGATCCTGCTCTTTGTAAACCTTTTTTTGATACCCAATTAAATAGCCGAAATGCTGAACATTATTAATTAAATCGTTCAGTTTAAACTCGATGAGGTTGTCGTCTTCTAAATCGTAAAGTCTAAAAACCTCAAAATCGGAGATAAGAATGGAAAAAACGGTCAAATTGACCACCACTTTCCAGTCTAAATTGACCATCGATTTCGGTGCAAACTGACCACCCAATTCCAGTCCAAAT
>NZ_JAIWOF010000130.1 GCF_020217025.1 Flavobacterium sp.
TTTCTTTGATCCAGAAGCAATTAAACCCGATTTTAAAAACGTTGATCCACAAGCTGGAACTGTAGATATCGAATACAAAGTAGTAGAAAAAGGATCTAGTCAAGTAGAACTTCAAGGAGGTTATGGCGGTGGTGGTTTCATAGGAACTCTTGGATTATCATTTAATAACTTTTCAGCCAGAAATATCTTTAAAAAAGAAGCTTACAAACCTTTACCAATGGGGGATGGACAAAAAATGGCTTTAAGATTACAGGGAAGTTCTTATTTCCAAACGTATAGTTTATCATTTTCAGAACCATGGCTTGGCGGAAAAAAACCTATAAACTTCTCTACATCTATATCTCATAGTAAACAATTCTTGTATAACTACAGAACTAGAGATGTAACAAGAAGTCAAAGTTTCAACATAACATCGTTATCAGTTGGTATAGCAAAAAGATTAACAGTTCCAGACGATTACTTTGTATTGTCTCAGGCGGTTTCTTTCCAATACTATGATTTAAATAATTACAATACTGGATTATTTACTTTTGGAAATGGTTCATCAAGAAATTTAGCTTATACGATTGCTTTATCAAGAAACAGTAAAGGAGTTAATCCAATATTTCCTACAACGGGTTCAGAGTTCACTATATCAGGAAAATTTACTTTACCGTATTCACTATTTAATGGTATTGACTACAATGAATTAAAAAATTCAAAAGCATACAAGTTACAATATGACCCTAATTTAGGAATAGCAGTTCAAGGAAATGATCAAGAGCAATATCCTGTAGCTGGTGATTATATTCAAGAAACATTTGAAGGTTCTGGAATTTATCAAACTGTTGGGGAAAACTGGGAACAAGCTTCACTAGATAAAGCAAAATATGACCAAAAACGTTTCAATTGGTTAGAATACTATAAAATTAAGTTTAAAGCAGATTGGTACACAAGAATATACGAAAAACTTGTACTTAGAACGCTAGGAGAATTTGGATTTATGGGAGCTTATAACTCTGATAGAGGTTTAGTACCTTTTGAACGTTATTATTTAGGAGGTGATGGATTGGCAAATTATTCACTTGATGGTAGAGAAACCATTCAATTAAGAGGGTATCCAAATAACTCTTTATCTTCTCAAGATGGAGGAACAGTTTATAACAAATTCTCATTAGAGTTACGTTACCCAATTACTTTGAATCAATCAGCATCAATTTATGCCCTTTCATTTTTAGAAGCTGGTTCTGCATTTAATGATTTCAAGCTTTACAATCCATTTAATTTACAACGCTCTGCAGGAGTAGGTTTACGTATATTTATGCCAGCATTTGGTTTATTAGGTATCGACTTTGCACATGGATTTGATCCAATCCCTGGGGAAACAGTTAAAAGTGGTTGGCAAACACACTTTATTATTGGGCAACAATTTTAGGGTTTGTTCGTACTTTTTGTTAAATTCGTAAAAATATTTCACATTTTATTGCGTTTAACATTCATTAAGTAAGACAGCTACGAAACAAAATTAAGTTAAAATGAAAAAATTATTATTTATACTTCTTGCACTAATCACTTTTTCTTCTAAAGCACAAACCGCTAGAGGAGTTAAAATTGGCTACATAGATATGGAATATATCTTAGAAAAAGTGCCTGATTATGCCGATGCTATTAATCAATTAGAGCAAAAAGCACAAAAATGGAAACAAGAAATTGAAGTTAAAAAAACCGAAATCAATAAGTTAAAAGAAAATTTAAAAACAGAAAGAGTACTTTTAACTAAAGAATTAATTGAGGAAAGAGAAGAAGAAATTGCTTATTTAGAAAAAGAACTTTTAGAATATCAAGAAAAACGTTTTGGACCAAAAGGTGATTTAATTATTCAGAAATCTGTTTTAGTTAAACCAATTCAAGATCAAATTTTCACTATAGTTCAAGATGTTGCTGAACAACGAAAATATGATTTTGTTTTTGACAAATCGTCTGATTTAACAATGTTATTTGCCGCTCAGAAATACGACATTAGTGATTATGTTGTAAAAAAGTTAACTGCTTCTCAAAAAAGAGAAGAAATGTCTAAAAAACAACTAAAAGCCTTAGAAGCAAAAGAGGCATTAGACGAAGCTGTTGAAGAAAATCCTGCATTTACAGAAAGAAAAAGGATTTTAGATGAAAAAAAGGCTGCTAGAGAAAAATTAATAGAAGAGCGCAAATTAGCTAACGAACAAAAGAAAGCTGATGCCGCCGAAAAAAGAAAAAAATTACTTGAGGAGCGCGATGCTAAAAAAAATGGCACAGTAATTGAAAATAAAAATTCAGAGGGTGATAAAGAAGAAAAAGTTGATGATAAAATAGACAAAAGCCCAAACGAAGATAAAGACATCGTAAAAGAAGAAACAAAAAAGCTCGATCCTAAAGAGGCTAGACAAAAACTTATCGACGAAAGAAATAAAAAACTTGAAGAGAGAAAAAAAGCTTTAGAAGAAAAAAAGAAAAAAATAGCTGAGGAGAAAGAAGCTGGTAAAAAAGCAAAAGAACCAAAAACAGAAACAGAGAACAAAAATTAAATAACTTAAATTTTAAAATTAAAAATGAAACAATTAAAAACTTTAGCAATTGCAATCGTACTTTTCATTGGAACACAAGTTTCAGCTCAAACAAAAGTTGCACATATAGATGTACAAGCATTAATGACTTCTATGCCTGAAATGAAAACTGCGCAAGATCAAATGAAAAAAATTCAGGATACTTATGACAAAGATTACAAAAACATGGTAGCTGAATACCAAACAAAATTACAAAAATATGAACAAGAATCTGCTACTGCTGGTGACGCGTTAAACGAAACACGTTCTAAAGAAATGCAAGACATGGGTTCTCGTATTCAACAATTTCAACAAAATGCTCAAAAAGAATTAGGTCAAAAAGAAATGGACTTGATTAAGCCAATCATGGAAAAAGCACAAGCTGCCATTAAAAAAGTAGCAAAAGAAAAAGGTTTTAACTATGTATTAGACTCTACTACAGGAAGCGGCGTTTTAGTTGCTGAAGGTACAGATTTATTAGCTGATGTTAAAAAAGCATTAGGTTTCTAATTAATTCAAACCAAAATTTTAAAAACTGCTTAATCTTAGCTAAGATTAAGCAGTTTTTTTTATTTTTGTTGTTATGATAAACGAAAATCCAATAGGCTTGTTTGATTCAGGTATTGGCGGTACTTCAATATGGAAGGAAGTTCATGCCTTAATGCCTTATGAAAACACAATTTACCTTGCCGACAGTAAGAATGCACCCTATGGATTAAAATCTAAAGACGAAATCATTGCACTTAGCTGCAAGAATACCGAGTTTCTATTAGAAAACAACTGTAAAATAATTGTGGTAGCCTGTAACACAGCAACTACAAACGCTATTAAAGAACTTAGATCTAAATATGATGTTCCCTTCATCGGGATCGAGCCCGCTATAAAACCAGCAGCACTTCAATCTAAAACGCAAAAAATTGGCATATTAGCCACAAAAGGAACGCTTAATAGCGAATTATTTCACAAAAGTGTTGCAAATCATCCCGACGTTACAATAATCGAACAAATAGGTCATGGTTTGGTTCAATTGATAGAAAATGGAGATATGAATTCCGCAGAAATGGAAGAATTATTAAAGAGTTATCTAAATCCAATGGTGGAAAAAAATATCGACTATTTGGTACTAGGTTGCAGTCACTATCCTTATTTGATTCCACAGATTAAAAAAATCATTCCACCACAAATTAAAATAATTGATTCTGGTGAAGCAGTAGCCAAACAGACACAAAAAATATTAGAACAAAGTCATTTATTAAATCTTACAAATGAAAAAAGCTCGCAAATATTCTATACGAATAGCGAGCCTGAAGTTTTAAAAACTATACTAGGAAATTGTGAAAATGTAATTTATAAGAATTTTTAGTTTATTCTTTAAACCAACCTGAATACATTACATAATTATTTGAAATACGTTCAATTTCACCAGCAAAATCACTTTGATCTATATCTTTAACTTTCTTTGCAGGAACACCCGCATAAATACAACCCGATTCAACAACCGTATTTTGCGTAATAACAGAACCCGCAGCTACAATTGAATTACTCTCAATTACGCAGTTATCCATCACAATAGCCCCCATACCAATTAAAACATTGTCTTTTATTGTACAACCATGCACGATAGCATTATGTCCAATAGAAACATTATTTCCAATAACCGTTGGATGTTTTTGATATGTGCAATGAACTACGGCTCCATCTTGAATATTAACCTTATTCCCTATTGTTATTGAATTAACATCACCTCGTATTACCGCATTAAACCAAACGCTACAATTGGAACCAAAAGAAACCTCTCCTACAATAGTAGCATTTTCAGCCACATAACAATCATCTGGTATTTGAGGGAATTTCCCATTTACTTCTTTAATCAACATAATTAACTCTTTTAAAAAAAATGTCCCGATAAATCGGGACAAATATACTTGAAATTTTTATTCTTAATTAACGGCAGGACAATTACAATCCCATTGTTTGTCTTTACAGAAAACATTCATACCTAAAGTAATTTGGTGAAAACCTCCATTATCAAACTTAATATCACCCATAACATGACTGTATGTATATGAAAACATAAAGTTTTTATAGTTAACACCTAAAATTGGTGAAACCCATTGTAAATTTTGCTTACCGCCTTCATACTGAGCGCTATCAAAACTTCTTCTGTAAGAAACTGCAGCCCATAATTTACCAAAGTCAACTGCTTTATAAACTTTAAGGTTTAAATCAATTGAAGATTCTTTAGTCTCAGAAATACGTTGATACATAAAAGAAGGTTCGAAAAGTAATCTATCCTCATTACCAAAAACAGCTCCTACACTCCACAATAATTTACTTAAGTTGTCTGATTCAAATCCTTTAGAATATAATTCTCTTCTTTGATTTGCTAAAAAGTTTTTCATTGTTACATGAGTAAAGAAATCCATGTAGTGATATGAAACCCCTAAATCAACATTAAAATATGCATCTTTTTGAATAACTCCATTAACAATAACTGGATCATTCCCTGTAAAAGTTGAACCATCTAATGTACTTTGAACAAAAGCAGTGCTTAATCCAAAAGATAATTGATTTAAATCAACAGTACCTCTAGAAAATCTCAAATGGTGAGCATACGTTAATTTAGCACCTTTTTGTGAATGATAGCCATTTTTATCATTAAATAAAATTACCCCTACACCAGAAATACCATCCTGATCAATTGCTGTATTAAAACTAACAGTTTGTAATGATGGAGCTTCGTCTTGTCCAAACCATTGTTGACGACCAGTTAATCTAATTTTACCACAATTAGCAGCACCTGCCATTGAAGGGTGAATTAAATAATAATTATCCGATAAATAATCAGAATAAACAGCTATTCCTTCTTGTGCAAAGGAAAATTGTGCCAATAAAAATGCTAAAATAAAATAACTCTTTTTAAAATTCATTGTAGTTATTGTTTAATGAAAACATACCTCTTACTATCCTAATCAAACTCTATGCTTAAAATTAGAATATTATTAATAAAAAACAATAAGTAAATATGGTTTTTTACTACGAACTTGCCAAAGATATAAATTTTTGTGTTTCTTTTACAATACACTTAAAATATTATTAGATTTAATACGTGATTTTTTATGTTATATAACACATTTACGTTGTATTTATCAAAATCTAATAAAAAGTTAAATAAAAAAAGTGACCTGCTAAAACAAACTACATATCTTATGAACTTTGTATCTTTGCAAAAAAATAAGTATTATGCAAGTAATCGCAACTAAAATAACTCAAAATCCAGCCATTGTAAAATTTGAATTGGATGAAATTATTGTTAGAACTGAGAATTTTGAATTTAAAAATATTGACGAAACGCAAAATTCTCCTTTAGCAAAACAATTATTCTTTCTTCCTTTTGTTAAAACAGTCTATGTTTCAGGAAATTTCATTGCAATTGAAAAATTTTCAATTGTAGAATGGGAAGATGTTAAAGAAGATGTAGCCAATCAAATCAATGAGTTCATTTCTAATGGTGGAGAAATCATCAAGATAGATGAAACCAAAACAAAAAAACAACCGATAACCGTTTATGCAGAAACCACTCCTAACCCATCGGTTTTAAAATTTGTTTGCAATAAACTACTAACTAAAACTGCATTGGAATGCAAAAACATTGATGAAACAAATGCTTCTCCATTAGCAAAAGAATTATTCAAATTTCCTTTTGTAAAAGAAGTATTCATCGACGAAAATTATATTTCGGTTACCAAATTTGCTATAACAGAATGGGATGAAATTACTTTAGAGTTAAGAACTTTTATTAAAGAGTACATTGAAAACGGAAACACTGTAATTGACGAAACGGCAATTGTGAAAACAGAAATTCATCAAAAACAACAAGAAGCTTATTTTGACACACTTGATGTTACTTCTCAGCAAATCATCAACATTATTGAAGAATATGTAAAACCAGCTGTTCAAAGTGATGGTGGTAATATTATGTTTGAATCTTTTGACCCAGAAGAAAAAAGAGTAAAGGTAGTTTTACAAGGTGCTTGTAGCGGTTGTCCTTCATCAACTTTTACATTAAAAAATGGAATTGAAAACATGTTGAAAGACATGCTGAAAGACGAAGGCATAAAAGTAGAAGCCATTAACGGATAATTCTAAACCATATAAAAACAAAAAAGAGCCTTACGGCTCTTTTTTTATTTCTTATTCTGTTGATTAAATTCTTTAAACAACTCTAATAAATTCATAATTGATTTTATTAAGTCGTTTGTTTCAAGAAGTAAAGAGAAATACAATTTACTGTTTTTAGGACTTGTTTCTGTAGTTCTAATTCTAGTAATCTGTTTTGTGATTAATTCAGAAACAGTATCTAGGAACACTTTTTTATCTCTTAAAATCTCATCTAATTTGGAGAAATCTTCTGATTTAAAACTCTCTTCTAAACGACTAAACAATTCTTGCAATTGTGCATCAACTGTTTTAAGATCACGAATTTGATTGAACTTTAGTTTCTTGTGATTATTATTCACATGCGAATGACTACTTGATGTTATATAATCAATCGACTGGACCATATCTTGTAAATAACCTAAAATTAAAATATAAAACTTACTCGCTTCAACTGAATTTTCATCTAAGTTTCTAATGAAATAGAAAACATTACTTTTTAATTCATCAATCTCTTTTTCAAGCTTTTTTAATGCTTTTTTATTTTCTTTAAGTTTAGCTAAATCTTGTAACCCTAAATTATCAACCACATTAGAATATAAAGAACTAGTTTTTCTTAAAACTTTAGAAATTTGAGAAGAACTTTCAGTAATCATTTCTTTCAATGTTACGATATCTTCTTTTCTTAAGCTTTTAATTTCTTCCTCTTCTTTTACTTTCTTTTTGTGAATTTGATTACTTCTGTAGAAGAAAATAGCCACAATGATCATGAAAGCAAAGAAAGCAAATACTTCTCCAATAAATAAAGTGTACGCTATTATAGCCGATGATAAAAATGCTGCAAAAGCGGTTACAAACCAACCTCCAATAACATTGAAAACCCCAGCCACACGATATACTGCACTTTCTCTATCCCAAGCTCTATCTGCGAATGACGAACCCATTGCCACCATAAAAGTCACATAAGTTGTAGATAATGGTAATTTCATTGAAGTTCCGATAGAAATCAAAATAGAAGCTACAATTAAGTTTACAGAAGCACGCACCATATCAAACATAGGTTGCTCATCTCTTTTTCCAGTATATTCAGGCTGAACAAACTGAGCGTCTAATTTTTTCTGAAGCGATTTTGGTAAAATAAAACTAATAATATTACCAAGATACATAAATCCTCTTACAATGTTTCTTGAAAGCGTATTAGCATTATACTTCTCATTACCTTCACCTTGACGAGATAAATTCTGCTCTGTTTCAATTACTGATCTAGCTTTTTTGGATGTCCATAAAGTGTAAACCATAATTACACCAGCTAATGCTAAAAAGATAAATGGTGCTGGTAAATTTTCACCTTCAAGTCCCGACATCATAAATTCATTGGCAGCAACTGTTTGTCCTGGTGCAGCCCAAATTTCAAAAGCTTGATAAGCCGCAATTGGCACTCCAATGAAGTTAACTAAGTCATTACCTGCAAAAGCAAGTGCTAATCCAAAAGTACCAACGATAATAATGAATTTAAAAACACTGTATTTAAAAACACTAATTAATAATTGACAAACAATTGTCCATAAAACCAATGAATACGCAATAATTGTAAATGGACTTTCTTTAATAAAATCTTTTACTTCAGAAGGCACAAATGTGATTGATTTTAATCCTTTTACTAAGATAAAGAAAGTAATAGCTGTCATAGCAACTCCACCAAAAAGTGCTGCTACATATTTATATCTTTTTTCGATATGAAATGTGAAAATTAACCTTGACACATATTGTACTAACGAACCTAAAGCAAAAGATAATGCTACAGAAAGTAAAATACTATATACAATTTCAGAAGCTTTTTCAGTATTGATATAGTTTCCAAGAGTATCAAAGCCATCTCCACTAACATATACTTTATAAACCGCTAAAACTACTGAAGCTCCTAACAAAGAGAAAATTACAGAAACTGTCGTTGATGTTGGCAATCCTAATGTATTAAAAACATCTAACAGCAATACATCGGTAATCATTACGGCTAAAAAGATAATAATTACATCGTTGAAACTGAACATACTTGGCGTAAAAATTCCGTTTCTCGCAATTTCCATCATACCGTTAGAATAAAGTGCTCCAACAGCAACTCCTAAACTCGCAACAATCATAATGGTTTTAAACGAAACCGCCTTAGAACCAATAGCCGAGTTTAAGAAATTAACCGCATCATTACTTACTCCTACCATTAAATCGGTAATTGCAAGAATCGCTAATGCGATTAACATTATAATATAAATTTGTTCCATTTTTTTATGAATTAATTTCGATGCAAAATTCCTTTAAGAAATTTAGATTTACGTTAATTTAATGTTATCAATTGCTCCAAAAACAATTATTTAAAATAATTTTCTTAACTTTAATTTAATATTAAAATCTATTTTTTATGGCCGTATTAAAAGTAATTGAAGTATTGTCTAGTTCAACTTCAAGTTGGGAAGACGCCACAAGAAAAGCTGTAACTCAAGCAGCAAAGTCTCTAAAAAACATTAGATCAGTTTATGTTCAAGATCAAAGCGCTTCGGTCAAAGATAACGAAATAACTGAATTCAGGGTAAATTTAAAAATCACATTTGAAATTGAATAACTTAACAAGCGTCTAATAACATAGGCGCTTTTTTATTTTTCTAAGATTTCTGTGTTCAATATCTTTGCAAAAAAAAGAATATGACACCAATTGAAATTCAAAATTATTTCGAAACCATTAAAAAACTAATCTTAGAGTATTCTCCAAAATTTGTAGTTGCTGTTTTAATTCTTCTTGTTGGACTATGGGCGACCAGCTTTATAACCAAAACAGCAAAAAAGATAATGGTAAAACGTAATGTAGAAGTTACGCTATCAACTTTTATTGGAAATCTTATTTTTTGGACACTTCGTATTTTACTTTTTGTAACTGTAATTTCAAAACTTGGCATTGAAACTTCTTCTTTTGTTGCAATTTTAGGAGCTGCTGGTTTAGCGATTGGTTTATCGTTACAAGGTTCGCTTTCTAATTTTGCAGGTGGTATTTTAATTATTCTTTTTAAACCCTTTAGAA
Source organism: Flavobacterium sp. (assembly GCF_020217025.1). Taxonomy (GTDB): domain Bacteria; phylum Bacteroidota; class Bacteroidia; order Flavobacteriales; family Flavobacteriaceae; genus Flavobacterium. The sequence goes on from NZ_JAIWOF010000130.1 coordinate 9,790, forward strand.
TCGGAGATTTTATAGAGGCACAAAATGTTTTAGGAACGGTTAAAGACATTAAAATATTCTCTACAGTTATCACGTCGCCAGATAACAAACAAATTGTAATTCCAAATGCCGCTTTATCAAATGGAGTAATTACCAATTATACAGCAAATGGTTTTAGACGAGTTGACTTAATTATTTCGGTAGATTACAAAACCGATTTACAATTAGCCAA